>CANGNZ010000024.1 GCA_947455435.1 Microbacteriaceae bacterium | reverse complement strand
TTGTTGATCGTCGATGACGCAAGCCCAGACGGCTCGGGGCGAATAGCCGATGAGCTAGCTTCGTCCGATCCGAGAATTTCAGTCCTTCATCGAAAAGCAAAAGGCGGTCTCGGCGCAGCCTACGTAGCGGGATTCCTGTTGGCGCATGAGCGTGGCTACGACTACGTGGTCGAAATGGATGCCGACGGTAGCCACAGGGGAGTGGACCTACCCAAACTGCTGGCTCTGGCGCCAGCGAGCGACCTAGTGATTGGATCTCGGTACGTACGAGGTGGCGGTTCACACGGCTGGTCGTTGCATCGCAAACTGATCAGTCGAATTGGCAACCTTTACACCTCGCTAATCCTCGGAGCGAAAATCAAGGACATCACAGCAGGATTCAGGGTTTACCGGCTCGAATTCCTAATGCCTCTCATAGCAGGCTCTGCCGCCCATGGTTACGCATTTCAGGTTGAACTGGCCTGGAAGTCACGTTTGGCCGGGGGCCGAATTGTTGAGGTACCCATTTTGTTTGAGGAACGTGCACACGGTAGCTCAAAAATGAGTTCAGCCATAGTGCGCGAGGCACTATGGCTGACTACGAAGTGGGGTTTTGGGCGTGTGTTTAGGCTTCGCCCTTAGCACTCGCACGGCGAGCGCGAATAATTTCTAGGCGCTCGGCAAGGATCTCTTCGAGTTCTTCACGGGTGCGACGCTCAAGAATCATTTCCCAGTGCGTGCGTGGACCTTTGTCGTCGGTCTCTTCGAGAATTACCGACTTGCCACCTTCTTGAAGTGTGGCGGCGGCTGAGCAGGCCTTGCACTGCCAAGTCTGGGGGAGTTCTGCCTCAGCTGCAAAGGTGAGAACGGTTTCGTGACCCTTTGCGCAGATGTAGGTGTAGTCGCTTCGCTCTGAGAAAACGATTCCGGAGGTAGCTTCTAGGCTCTGGGCTCCGAGGCGCATACCGCGCATTGTTGATTGTGACATTTGTTCTCCTCAATACCTTTTGGGCAATCCGTCTAGTAAACACCACCGAAGCGTCTTTTGTTCCCATTTCGAGCCCTGTGTTCCCGATTCGCGCCGGCATTCACGGGTATTGTTTAGCGAATGAAGGTCACGCTAAGGTTCATTCAGCTGAACGTTGGGCTGGCAATTTACGGGCTTGGCATCGGCCTGATGGTGCATTCGAAGATCGGCATCGCACCTTGGGACGTTTTTGCCCAAGGGATAAGCAGGCAAACTCACCTGTCTTTTGGCATCGCATCCGTCATTGTCAGCGTCCTTGTTTTGTTTGCCTGGATTCCTTTGAAGCAACGTGTCGGCATCGGGACAGTGCTCAACGCAGTCCTGATCGGAGTTTTCACAGACATTTGGATGCCGTTTTTACCGGTTTTCGATAACTACTGGGCCAATGTTGGCAAGTTTGTGCTCGGAATGCTAATTGTCGCGTTTGCCACCGGAATGTACATCTCTAGCAAGTTTGGCTCCGGACCCCGCGATGGACTCATGGTCGGCACCCAACAGGCCCTTGGCTGGCCTTTCTGGCTGGTTAGAACAATGTATGAAGGCTCGGTTTTGACCCTGGGTTGGCTTATGGGCGGTCAGGTGCGCGAGGGAACCTTGATTTTCGCAGTTTGTATCGGCTACCTGATGCAAACTTCCATGAGGCTATTCGGGATCCCGCTAAAGAAGCGCAAATGACAGAGAAAATCTTGGTGAAAGACCGCCCCACAGCCAGAGTCGTCCTGGTAAACGATTTTGACCAGGCATTCCTGATTAACACACATTTCGATCCTGAACTGGGCCTGGAACCTCGCTGGTTGACCCCGGGTGGCGGAATCGACGCCGGCGAATCGATTGCTGAAGCCGCCGTACGTGAATTGCTTGAAGAAACCGGTCTCAAGGTTAGCCAGTCGGAACTTGGTGAACTTTGGTGGCAAACCTCGGGGCGCTGGGATTGGTCTGATGGCGTTCATTACCAGACCTATACAGACAACCTTTATCTGCTGCGCGTAACAGATTTTGTCATGAGTTCTGAACTCTGGACCCCTGAGGAACATCGGGATATTCTCGAAGCCCGCTGGTGGAGTGTTTCTGAATTGATTGCGAGTGGTGAGCGAGTTGGCCCACACGGGCTTGCGCAGCGGCTAGCTCTCCACCTGTCGTCCTGATTACCTTTTGCCGATAATGAACATTATGTCAAGTAATGTTTATCTAGGCCCTAGAGACACTTCCCCGCATGGTTGCCTTTAGAGAGCTGTAGCAGCTGTCCACTCAGAAAGCTTGCCAGCGGCGCGGCCGTCGTCTAGCGCAGTGCGAACCAGGCGAAGCGCCTCAACGAAACGCTCAGTGAGGTCTCGGTTTGCCTCGTCAGAATCTTTAGCCAGGTTGTATGCCACGACACCGCCGGCAGCGTTCAAAAGCACAATGTCTCTAACCCGCTCAAATGAACCCTCAATTGAACCTGTAAGGACGGCCTTGGCTACCGAAGCATTGTGATGCGCATCGCCACCCGCCAAGTCGGAGCTCGATGCGAGTTTCAAACCCAGATCGGTTGGATCCAGGGTGAATTCGGTGACCGCTCCCCCAGAAACCTGCCAAACCTGACTCGAACCAGTCGTGGTGAGCTCATCAAGGCCGTCAGAGCCTCTGAAAACCAGGGCAGAGCGGCCGCGGGCGGCTAATTCAGCCGCCATCAGAGGGGCTACAGTGGCGTTTGCCACTCCAAGCGAAGTTGCGATTGGCTGGGCGGGGTTCGCTAGCGGGCCTAAAAAGTTGAACGTGGTTGGCACACCGAGTTGCTTACGAATGGGTGCTACATGGCGCATCGCTGGGTGGAACACGGGAGCAAAAAAGAATGTGATACCCACCTCGGCGAAGATCTCGGCAACGCGCTCGGGCGAAAGGTCGAGGCGAACACCCAAAACCTCGAGCATTTCACTGGAGCCGGTCTTGCCTGATGCCGATCGACTACCGTGCTTCATTACAGGCACTCCGGCAGCCGCCGTCAAAATTGCTGCCATCGAAGATACGTTTACCGTTCCGGCGAGGTCTCCCCCGGTACCAACGATGTCGACCGCGTCGCTGCCGGTTTCGAGCAGCACGCACTGTCGCAACATCACATCTACAAGCCCCGCGAGTTCGTCAACGGTTTCACCCTTCGAACGCAGCGCAAGCATGAATGCGCCAACCTGAGCCTCTGACGCTTCTTCAGACATGATCTCAGACATAGCCCAGTCCGCCTCCGACCGATCCAGGTCTGATTTGTCGAGCAATTTGGCCAGAATTCCCGACCAGGTGGGTTGTGATGTCATGTCGGCAATATTACGCATGAAAATCCTCTAAAAACGCGCTAGATGTCCTAAAACAGAGAGCCTCAAGGGTTAGGATTAAGACATGTCTGCGACGACCGTAAACCCAAAATCAGGCCCAGTAATTAACCGACCAAGCGCAACCGCAGTCGGCACAATTGTCTGGCTAGGCAGCGAAGTCATGTTCTTCGCTGCACTATTCGCAATGTACTTCAGCCTGAAGGCTGAATCACCACAAATGTGGGCTCAGATGGTCGAAAAGCTCAATGTGCCTTTCGCTCTGACCAACACCATCATTCTGGTCCTCTCATCCTTCACCGCTCAGTTCGGTGTGTTTGCAGCAGAGCGCATGCAGCCTCGTCGCACCGGCCTTTCCCCAATGAAGTGGGGAATGGTTGAGTGGTTCTTCTTGAGCTTCATCATGGGTGCAATGTTCGTTTCTGGCCAGGTTTGGGAGTACTCAAACCTGATTCAAGACCACGTAACGCTCGATGGAAACAGCTACGGTAGCGCCTTCTACATCACCACAGGCTTCCACGCGCTGCACGTCACGGGCGGCCTAATCGCATTCTTGATCGTCATCGGCCGCACCTACCTTTCAAAG
The DNA here is from genome assembly GCA_947455435.1 of Microbacteriaceae bacterium. Taxonomy (GTDB): domain Bacteria; phylum Actinomycetota; class Actinomycetes; order Actinomycetales; family Microbacteriaceae; genus Rhodoluna. Next base: position 15,970 of record CANGNZ010000024.1, on the reverse strand, counting down.
AAGTTTGGCCACGCAGAAGCAACCAGCGCAATCGTCGTGTCTTACTACTGGCACTTCGTAGACGTCGTCTGGATCGGCCTGTTCCTAATCATCTACGTCTTGAAGTAAGCGAGAGAAAAGTAAATGGCTATGAAGAAGCTAAAAAACGCACGTCGCTCCCCTTGGGCTGCCGTTGCAGCTATCGCAGCTGGTCTCATCATCACCGGCAGTGGCTACGCAGCAGCTACCGCTAGCACCCCCGCCGAGGCTGGCAGTGCTTACACCGCAGATCAGGTTGACGCTGGCCACAAGCTTTTCTTGTCAAACTGCGCATCTTGCCACGGCAAGAACGCAGAAGGTACAGCAAATGCACCGAGCCTCATCGGTGTTGGAGCTGCTTCGGTTTTGTTCCAGGTCGAAACCGGACGCATGCCTGGCCAGGCCTCCGGCCCTCAGCTTCAGGTGAAGCCGGTTCAGTTCAAGCAGGCAGACATCGACTCACTGGCAGCATGGGTTTCGTCGTTGGCTCCCGGCCCAGCCGCACCAAGTGCTGAGTACCTTGCAACCAAGGGCAATGCGAGCCGTGGCGGCGAGATTTTCAGGATCAACTGCGCGATGTGCCACAACGCAGTCGGCGCCGGTGGCGCTCTGACTGGCGGCAAGTACGCACCTCCACTCACCCATACCAGCGCAGCTCACATCTACGAGGCAATGATTACCGGCCCGCAGAACATGCCGGTTTTCTCTAACTCGAACCTGTCACTAAAAGACAAGACCGACGTAATCACCTACCTCCAAGAGGTTCAGACCAACCCATCAATCGGTGGCTACGACCTTGGCAACCTAGGCCCTGTGGTCGAAGGTCTGTTTGCCTGGATCTTCATGCTCGGTGGACTCGTACTAATTACCATGTGGCTCGGCGCCAAGTCGAACTAAGGCTCAAGGGAGAAATCAAGTGAGTGAGAAAAAGAACGACCTCGTAAAGCATGAGGAAGTCGAATACCAGTACGACGCCGGCCTTGCCAAGGTGAACGCAGACAAGTTCGCCGACCCAGGCATCGAACCGCACCGCGTTCGCATGACCGACAAGAGCGTAAAGCACGAGAAGACTGCTGCCCGCCAAGTAGCGGCGCTGTTCTTCATCTCGATAGCAGGTAGCATCTTTGCGATCTGGGCTTACTTCGGCTTCCGTGTTTATGGCTTCGACCTAAACAGCATCCGAAACAACGCACTGTTCCTTGGTTTGGGTATCGCGCTTGGAATGCTGGGCATTGGTATCGGCGCCGTTCACTGGGCTAAGACTCTTATGCCTGACGCTGAGGTTTCTGAAGCTCGTCACCAAACTCGTGGCACCGAAGAGACCCGCGCAGCGGCCCTCGAAGTCATCAAACTTGCCGACGAAGAATCTGGTTTCTCGCGTAGAAAACTGATTCGCCGTTCGCTTTACGGCGCACTGGCGCTGTTCCCGATTCCTGGCCTCGTAATCTTCCGTGATCTCGGCCCAAACCCTTCAGACAAGCTAAAGCACACCATGTGGAGTGCCGGAGCGAAGTTGATGCGTGACCCAAGCGGCACACCAATCAAGGCTTCTGACGTTCAGGTAGGTTCTGTTTTCCACGTTATCCCTGAGGGTCTTGCAGAACTCGGCGAGAGCGACGCAACTTACGGCAAGATGCTCGAAGAGAAGGCTAAGGCAGCGGTGCTTTTGGTGCGCGTTGACCCAGCCGATCTCAAAGAGTCTGACGCTCGCAAAGACTGGTCATACCAGGGAATCGTTGCTTACTCGAAGATTTGCACGCACGTGGGTTGCCCGGTGGCTCTTTACGAGCAGCACACCCACCACCTGCTTTGCCCTTGCCACCAGTCGACTTTCGACCTAACCGATGAGTGCAAGGTCATTTTTGGCCCTGCATCCCGCCCACTCCCCCAGCTACCAATCACCGTTGACGCTGAGGGCTACCTAGTTGCTAGAAGCGACTTCAACGAACCTGTTGGACCAAGCTTCTGGGACCGTAAGGCATAAAGATGACGACTGCAAATAACACTGCTAAAAAGGGCGGCTTCCTAGCCGGTACCGCTAACTATCTCGACGAGCGCGTCGGTGTAGCTGGCATCCTAAAGACCTTCGGTCGCAAGGTGTTCCCTGACCACTGGTCATTCATGCTCGGCGAGGTTGCGCTTTACAGCTTCTTGGTTCTTCTCCTTTCGGGAACCTTCCTGACCTTCTTCTTCCAGCCAGCCATGACCCCGGTTGTCTACGACGGCATCTACGGCCCACTCAAGGGTGCGCACATGTCGGTTGCTTACGCATCAACGATCGACATCTCGTTTGAGGTTCGTGGTGGGTTGCTTATGCGCCAAGTGCACCACTGGGCGGCTCTGCTGTTTGTTGCCTCTGCTGGTCTACACATGCTTCGCGTGTTCTTTACCGGCGCATTCCGCAAGCCACGTGAAATCAACTGGGTTGTCGGTTTTGCACTATTCGTTCTAGGTATGGGTGGCGGTTTTACCGGTTACTCGTTACCAGACGACCTGCTCTCTGGTAACGGTCTTCGCATCATCGACGGCATGCTCAAGGGCGTGCCTGTGATCGGTTCATGGATCTCTTCGCTGCTATTCGGTGGCGAATTCCCAGGCGAAAACATCGTTGCCCGCCTCTACAGCTTGCACATCATGTTGATCCCCGCGTTGATCCTAGTGTTCATCGCGATTCACTTGTTCATGGTGGTAATCCACAAGCACACCCATTACTCGGGTGCTGGTAAGCGCGACGACAACGTCGTTGGTTACCCACTAGCCCCTGTTTACGTTGCGAAGGCCGGCGGCTTCTTCTTTATCGTCTTCGGTGTGATCATGCTCGTTGCCGCAACATTCACGATCAACCCGGTTTGGAACTACGGTGGCTATGACCCATCTCCTGTTTCTGCCGGAACCCAGCCAGACTGGTACATCGGTTGGCTCGACGGCGCTCTGCGTCTGACTCCTAGCCACCTAGAGTTCGAAGCGGGCGGTTACACCTACTCGATGAACGTTCTGCTACCGATGATTGTCGGCGTACTGTTCCTGGTAGTCGTAGCCCTATACCCGTTCATCGAAGCTTGGGTTACCGGAGACAAGCGTGAACACCACGTGCTTGACCGCCCTCGTAACGCACCAACTCGCACCGCTATCGGTGCAGCAGGTGTGGTCTTCTACGCGGTTCTTTGGGCTGGCGCAGCAACCGACCTCATCGCAACCAACTTCAAAATGTCACTGAACCAGGTGCTAACCACCCTTCAGATCTCGTTGATTGTGCTGCCGGTGTTGGCATACATCATCACCAAGCGCCTAGCACTTTCACTTCAGCGCAAAGACCGTGAGATCGTGCTACACGGACGCGAGAGCGGCCGAATCGTGCGACTACCGCACGGTGAGTTCATCGAAGTTCATGAAGAGATAGACGAGTACACCCGTTACAAGTTGGTCGACTTCGTAAACTACGAACCGATCATGGCTCGCCCGAACGCACGCGGCAAGATCACCATTCGTGGTCGAATCCGCGCTTCGATGTCTAGCTGGTTCTTCGAAGACCGTGTCACTCCAGTGACCCCGGCTGAGCTCGAAGCATCCCACAAGCAAGGCAAAGAGCTTCACTAGCATCAAGTAGTCAAGGCCCACTCGATAACTCGGGTGGGCCTTTTCTTTTAGGCTAGAGGCATGACGGCACTCTTGGGCATTTCGCTAGCAATCATGCTAGGAGCGATGAGTCCCGGCCCGAGCTTCGTAATGGTTGCCAGAACCTCCCTAGTTTCAGGCTCTGGGGCAGGTCGACGCGCTGCGGTGGGTATGGCTCTAGCAGGCATGCTCTACGCGCTTGCTGCGGTGATCGGGCTGGCTGCCTTGCTAGTTGCTAATACCAACGCATTCATGACCTTCAGAGTGGTTGGCGCAGCCTATCTGGCCTACATCGGCGTGGGAGCCATAATCCACGCAAAAGCGCCTCTGGTGGTCACTGAAAGCCAAAATGACCCTAAGGCCGGCATCTGGAAGGGTTTTGTTACGCAGCTGAGTAACCCGAAGACGATTGTTGTTTACGCGAGCGTTTTTGCCTCGCTGTTACCCCCCTCCCCCGAAACCTGGTTGCCTTTCGCGCTGCCCATCAGCATCGGAATCGTCGAAGGTGGTTGGTACCTTCTAGTCGCCAACGCTTTTGGCTCAGGCAAAGCAATCTCGGCTTACTCTCGTACCAAGCGTGCCGTGGACTACGTATCTGGCGCGATCATGATTCTTCTAGCCATACGTTTGGCGTTCGCCAGCTAAACAAAAAGCCGCCCACCTTTAGGTGAGCGGCTATTTTGCTAGTTCGTTTAGTGCGCGTACTGTCCGCGGAAGTTTTCGAACACGAAGCCGAAAACGGCGATCAGAGCTAGTGGCACGGCGATGAAGAACAACCACCAGCCGATTGCCAGTGATGCGAAAGCCAGGGCAGCAAACATGCCTAGGAACAAAGGCCACCACGAGAACGCGTTGAAGAAGCCAACTTCGCCCTCAGCGTCTTCGACGTTGGCGTTCGGGTTATCTTCTGGGACGGCGCCTTGGCTCTTATTGGTCCTCTGGAGATAGAAGGCGATGAAGCCAGCCAAGATGGAGAGCATAAGAATTGCTGCAGCTCCGATAATCTCAACAGAACCATTGGTGTTTATGTTCCAGATCACATAACCAACACCTGCAATTAGATAAAACGCTGCCAGGAACCAAAAGAGTTTGACGTTAGTACTCATTGCTAGCCCTTCTTTGCAGGAGTGCTTGCTGCTGGTGCGGCAAACTCCGGGTGGTTTAGATCAAAAGCGGGCGACTCCGAACGAATTCGTGGAATCGATGTGAAGTTGTGGCGCGGGAAAGGTGAACCGGTTGCCCACTCCAGCGAACGTCCGTAACCCCAAGGGTCATTCAGTGTGGTCTTCACGCCCTTGCGGTGCGTGTAGTAGATGTTCCAAAGGAACGGAATGAAGGATAGCGCAAGAATCATCGAACCAGCCGTTGAAAGCTGGTTACCCCAAGTGAAGCCATCGCTGGCCAGGTATGTTGCGTAGCGACGTGGCATGCCGATTACGCCCAACCAGTGCTGAACAAAGAATGTTAGGTGGAAGCCAACGAACAAAAGCCAGAACTGAATTTTGCCCAACTTTTCGTTAAGAAGCTTGCCAGTCATCTTTGGGTACCAGAAGTAGATGCCCGCGAACATAGCGAAAACAACCGTTCCGAAGATTACGTAGTGGAAGTGCGCAACCACGAAGTAGCTATCAGAGACTGCGAAGTCGAACGTCGGTGATGCCAGAATCACTCCGGTTAGACCGCCGAAGATGAAGGTTGCCAGGAAGCCAAGCGCGTAAAGCATCGGGGTTTCGAACGAGATCGAGCCCTTCCACATCGTGCCAATCCAGTTGAAGACCTTCACACCTGTTGGCACAGCGATCAACATGGTCGTGAACGCGAAGAACGGTAGCAATACTGCACCGGTTACGTACATGTGGTGAGCCCAAACGGTCATGGATAGAGCAGCGATTGCGATGGTCGCGTAGACCAGAGTCTTGTAACCAAAGATTGGCTTGCGGCTAAAGACCGGGAAAATCTCGGAGATGATTCCGAAGAACGGTAGAGCCAAGATGTAAACCTCTGGGTGCCCAAAGAACCAAAAAAGGTGCTGCCAGAGCATCGGCCCACCATTGGCTGGGTCGAAAATGTGTGCGCCGAATTTGCGGTCTGCGCCAAGTGCGAAAAGCGCTGCGGCTAGAGGCGGGAAGCACATGATTACCAGGATCGAGGTAACCAGAGTGTTCCAGGTGAACACTGGCATGCGGAACATCGTCATTCCCGGTGCGCGCATGGTCAAGATTGTCGTGATGAAGTTGACACCACCCATGATCGTTCCGAAACCACTGAGGGCAAGACCGAAGACCCACAGGTCTCCTCCCAAACCTGGAGAGTATGTTGTTGAGGAAAGCGGCGCATAGGCGAACCAACCGAACGAGGCCGCACCCTGAGGTGTGAAGAAGCCGGCTACCGCCACGAACGAACCAAAGAAGTAGAACCAGTACGCAACGGCATTGAGGCGTGGGAAGGCTACGTCTGGCGCACCAATCTGAACCGGCATCAGGATGTTTGCGAAGGCAGCGAATAGCGGGGTCGCAAACATCAGCAGCATGATCGTGCCGTGCATTGTGAAGAGCTGGTTGTACTGCTCCTTGCTACCGACGATCTCAAGACCTGGAGCGGCGAGCTGGGCGCGAATAATTAGCGCCATGATTCCCGCGATGAAAAAGTAAATGATCGAGGTGATCAGGTACAGGTAACCGATTTTCTTGTGGTCGGTTGTGGTTATCCAATCGACAAGAATGCGGCCCTTTGATTTGGTCTGGTTTGGGGTTGCCATTTTTACTAGCCCTCGTTTCCGGTGGTGCTGCCGTTACCTGGGAGGTTCTGGTTGCGGCTGTCGTCGATTGAAAGCTGACCTGTCTGGCCTTTGTCCTTTAGTGACTGAATGTACGCGGCGTACTGTTCAGGTGTGTCTACCGAAACTTGGAAAAGCATCATTGCGTGGAACTCACCACACAGCTCTGCGCACTTACCGGTGTAGAGACCAACCTTGGTGGGGGTGAAGTATTCGTGGTTCCAACGGCCCGGGAACACGTCCTTCTTATAAAGGAACTCAACCACCCAGAACGAGTGAATAACATCGCGTGACTGAAGGTCAAGTTCGACTGTCTTACCAACCGGAAGGTGCAAGACAGGCATTTCGCTTACTGGCTTGGTGACTTCACTTGGTTGAACCTGGATTCCAGAAGAGTAGACGTCTTCCTTCACGTAGTTGAAGTCCCAAGACCACTGCTTACCGATTACCTGCACCTGAACGTCTGGGTTCACGGTCGGCTTATCGATGTCGGACATCGTCCGGGCGGTCAGAACGAAAAAGCCGATAACAAGAATCAAAGGCACAACGGTGAATAGGGTCTCAATTGGGTTGTTGTAGCGAAGCTGTGCTGGCACATCGCTTGAGCCCTTGCGGCGTCGGTAAACGATTAGCGCCCAGGCCATCAAGCCCCAGGCAATAAAACCAACTGCAAAAAGAACAACCCATGACGTGGTCCAAAAGTCTGTTACTTCGGCAGTGTGGTTTGTTACGTTTTTGCTCCCTAAGGGCAGGAAGCTACTGGCCCAGTACTCACTAGAGCAACCTGATAGAGCGAGCATCAGGCTCGCTGCGATGGGCAAACCAAGCCATCTGAATCCACGCTTTGAACGCACAATAACCCTTCGAACATTGAATCGTTACGAGATAAGTCTAATCCCGCAACTACTTGAAAATACGCCAAAAACTAGGCGTTTTGAGGCTGTTTAGTTGAACGAGTCGCCACAGGCGCAGGTGCCCTGAGCGTTTGGGTTTTCGATCACGAAACGTTGGCGCATGATCGTGTCTTCCCAATCAAGGGTCGAGCCGTCGAGGTAGGGCAGGCTCTTGTTGTCTACAACAACCTCTACCCCATCGAATGGGAAGATCTTGTCGCTGGCCTCGAGTTTTTCGTCTGGGAAAAAGTCATAGCGAAGACCCGAGCAACCGCCCGGTTCAACGTAGAGGCGAAGACGAATCCGCTCTTCGCTCTGCTCGGTCTCTAGAAGCACCTTGAGCTTGTTTACTGCCGAATCGGTGAGGTGAATACCTTCAAAAGTGGTTTCAGACATGACCTAAGTTTACCTCTTCTAGCCGAGTTCGTTTGCCTTGATTAGCATCAAAGCCTCTGCAACCATGGCTTTTTTGAGCGAGGCAACCTCGACGGACTCGTTCGGGCTGTGCGCGCGGCTATCGGCATCCTCAACCCCGGTAACCAGAATCTGGGCGTTCGGGAACACCTCGGTTAGGTCGGCGATAAACGGGATCGAGCCCCCAATGCCAATGAGCGCCGTTTCGTTCTCAAACGCTGCGTGAAGCGCCGTTTCGGCAAGTGTCTGAGCCCAACCTGAGGCATCTGCCTTGAAGGGCTTACCAGTCTCGATTTCTAGGTAGTCGAGTTTGGCGCTGAAAGGCAGGTGCTTCTCAAGGTGCGCGCGCAGGGCTAGCAAGGCCTTGTCTGGCTCATCACCTGGCGCGATTCGCATCGAAATCTTGGCTTTCACCTTTGGTAGCAAGGTGTTTGACGACAGCGCAACCGATTGACCGTCGATTCCGATCACCGTGATCGATGGCTTTGCCCACAGGCGATCCAGAATCGAGCCAGAACCGATAAGTTCGAGTGGCGCTTCAGCGCCCGCGTCGCGACGAAGTTCAGCCTCGCTGTAAGGCAGCTGCGAAGCGGTTCCGCTGACGAGACCTTCTACGGCAACCGAACCGTCTGGCGCATGCAAGGTGGCTAGCAAGCGAATCATTGCGGTCATGGCGTCAGGCACCACTCCCCCATACATGCCACTGTGAAGCGCGTGATCGATCGTCGAAACCTCGATTACCTGCGAAACCAAGCCGCGCAGGGTCGTGGTGAGCGCCGGGATATCTGCCGTCCAGTTGCCGGAATCAGCTACCACGATGGCGTCTGCCGCCAAAATGTCCCGGTTTTCGTCGAGGAAGGTTCTGAAAGTCCTCGAACCCGCCTCCTCTTCACCTTCGATGAAGACCGAAATTCCAAGGTCAAAGTCGTCGCCTAGCACCTTCTTCAAGGTTTCTAAGGCGGTCAGATGCGCAACGATTCCAGCCTTGTCATCGGCGGCGCCACGAGCGTAGATTCGGCCGTTCTTGAGCGTTGGCTCAAATGGCGGAGTTTCCCAGTCGTCTAGATTGCCAGGCGGCTGAACGTCGTGGTGTGCGTAAAGCAAGAAAGTCGGCTTGCCGTTTTTTGCGGGGCGGCGTGCCACAACGGCGGGCGAACCCGCGATGCCGTCAAGTTCAGCACGGCGAATCTCCACTAACTCGAAGATTCCGGTTTCGCGCAACAATTCGGCAACCGCTTCGGCTGAACGCTCCAGGTTTGCATCATCAAATGCCTCCCAGGCGATGCCTTCGATTTTTACCAACCGGCCTAGATCACCGATGCGGCGAGCGAAATCACCGTCGATAACATCACGCACCTGTGCAACGAGATTCTGGTCAATATGGTTGATGCTCGCGAAGTTGTTCATGAGAGTAATCTTAGGAACAGAAAACCTGAATCTTTAGGACATAAATGACTGACTCGCAGACGCCCAAGCCAAATGGCAAGGGTCGCCCAACTCCTTCGCGCAAAGAGCGTGAAGCCGCAAACATTCGCCCCATCGTTGGGCAGAAGACCCCGGAGGCACGCAAGGCCGACAAAGCCCGCGTCCTCGAAGAACGCGCCAAAGCTCGCGCGGGCATGTTGGCCGGCGAAGAACGCTTCCTTGGCCCTCGTGACAAAGGCCCTCAGCGCCGTTTGGCTCGTGACATTGTTGACGCGCGTCGATTCACAGTTGGCGAAATCTTGATCCCGGCCATGTTCATCGTGATCTTCACAAACATGATTCAAGACGCCTTGATTGTTGATGCTGGCATCGTGGTTCTTTACGGAATTCTCGTTGCAGTGGTAATCGACTCAACTCTGATCATGCGCAAAGTCAAACGAGAAATTGAGCGCAAGTTCGGCACCGTGGAGCGCGGAGTGCGTTGGTATGCAGCGAGTCGCGGATTCCAGATGCGCGTCATGCGACTGCCGAAACCACAGGTAAAACGAGGCTCAGCTAAGTAGCTATACCAAAGCCAGAAGTTCACAAAGGAGTCAACTTTGGCACAAGAGATAAAGCTCACCGACCTGTTACCCCAGGTGGTCGGGGCGATAACCGAACTCAAAGACAGCTACGGTGCATTTGAAGTTCACAAGAGCCAACAAGCCGATTTGGCAAAGGTTCAAGGCGTACTCAGCGAACTAACCGACCGGCTCGAAAACAACTTTCCTTACTTTCACCCGCACTATGCCGGGCAAATGCTCAAGCCACCGCACCCGGTGGCAATCGCTGCCTACCTGGCGACGATGATGATCAACCCCAACAACCATTCCATCGACGGCGGCCCGGCCACGACAATGATGGAGCGCGAGGTTCTGCGCGATATGGCCAAAATGTTTGGCTACCCCGAACAGTTTTTGGGGCACCTGACCTGGAGTGGCACGACGGCAAACCTCGAGGCCCTTTGGATCGGGCGCGAAATTCACCCCGGCAAGGGCATCGCGCACAGCAAAGACTCGCACTACACACACTCGCGAATGAGTGAAGTGTTGAACATTGAATCAATCGGTATCGAAACCGATGAATTTGGTCGCATGGACCTCAACCACCTCGAAACCGAGCTCGCAAAAGGAAGAATCGGCACTGTTGTCGCGACCTTGGGAACCACTGGACTCGGGGCGATTGACCCGCTTGCCGACATTATTCCGCTCGCTCGCCGCTATGGAGCACGCGTCCATGTCGACACAGCATATGGCGGTTTCTTCAAACTGATCGAAAATCATTTGGACCCTGAAGGCGCAAGACACTACGCCGCTATCGCTCAGAGTGACTCGGTCGTGGTGGACCCTCACAAGCATGGGCTTCAGCCATACGGTTGCGGAGCGGTGTTCTTTAGCGACATAACAATCGGCCGCTTTTATAAGCACGACTCGCCGTACACCTACTTTGCTAGCGACGACCTCCACTTCGGTGAAATACAGCTCGAGTGTTCACGAGCTGGCGCATCGGCAGCGGCTCTCTGGGCAACGCTGAAAGTGTTCCCGCTAACCGAAGATGGTCTAGGGCAGGTTCTGCTCGCGGGGCGAAATGCAGCAGTCAGCTGGCACGCGTTGCTCGAAACTTCTGAGGTGTTATCTCCTTATCAAAGACCGGAGTTAGACATCGTTGCCTATTTGCCAAAGGCAGACTCGATGAGTCAACTGGATTACAGGAGCCACGAATTATTCCTTCGCTCGGCGGCAACAGAACGCAAGGAGCAGATCCACTTGGCAACATATGTGGTGAAGCCAGCTGCGCTGAGATCTCGCGGTTTTGATTTAAGCGAGGACGCCGATAAGGCAAGAATCATGCGAAGCGTTTTGATGAAACCTGAACAAGAACACTGGGTGGGCGACCTGCACACTCATTTAGAAGCCCTAACCAAACAACTGATCGGTGAAAACTAATGGAATATCGTTACCTCGGCAACTCTGGATTCAAGATCTCTGAACTGACCTACGGAAACTGGCTGACCCATGCCATGCAGGTTGATGACTCGGCGGCGATTGCTACGGTTCACGCCGCGCTAGATGGTGGAATCACCTCATTTGATACCGCAGACGTATACGCGAATCAGGCTGCCGAAACCGTCCTAGGTAAGGCTCTAGCTGGTCAACGTCGCGAAGGCATTGAGGTTTTCACCAAGGTTTACTGGCCGGTAGCAGAGCGCATGCCAAACGACACCGGCCTCTCGCGCAAGCACATCATGGAGTCAATCAACGGCTCACTCAAGCGCCTAAACCTCGACTACGTGGATCTTTACCAGGCTCACCGATACGACGTCGAGACCCCGCTAGAAGAGACCATGCAGGCATTCGCAGACATCGTTCGCGCCGGCAAGGCACTCTACATCGGTGTTTCTGAGTGGACAGCAGAACAGATTGAGGCCGGACACAAGCTTTCTAAAGAACTCGGCTTCCAGCTAATTTCGAGCCAGCCTCAGTATTCGATGCTTTGGCGAGTGATCGAAGACAAGGTGATTCCGAAATCCGAAGAACTTGGTGTCTCGCAGATCGTATGGTCACCAATGGCCCAGGGCATCCTGACCGGAAAGTACCTGCCTGGCCAGCCTGTGCCGGCAGACTCACGCGCAGCCGACGAAGCGGCAGGCCGGTTCATTCGCGAAAAGTTGAACGACGAGGTTCTGACTCGAGTTCAACAGCTCAAGCCAATCGCTGACGACCTTGGCCTGACCATGGCTCAGCTGGCACTCGCTTGGGTTTTGCAGAACAAAAACGTAGCTTCGGCCATCGTTGGCGCGAGCCGACCAGATCAGATCGCATCAAACATTGCAGCCGCAGGAGTCAAGTTATCGGCAGACGTGATGGCGAAGATCGATGAGATTACGTTGCCAATCGCCGAAACAGACCCCGCTCTGACCACCGCGCCAGAGACTCGTCTGGTCTAGCGAACCAAACGGTTTATGCGGCGAGCCCAAAAAGGCCCGCGGTAGATGAAGCCGGTGTAGCCCTGAACAAGGGTTGCGCCGGCTTTCATTCGTTCTTGAGCCTCTTCTGGGCTCTCGACTCCCCCAACAGAAACAATTGCCAGAGAATCACCCAGGTGCGACTTTAACAGCGCCAAAACCTCGAGCGAACGTGCCTTTAGCGGTGCGCCCGAGAGTCCACCGTCACCAATTGCGACCACCTTCGCGGCGTCGGTCTTTAGGCCCGCGCGCGAAATGGTGGTGTTGGTGGCAATCACGCCGGCAAGTTTTAGCCGCCTGGCTAGATCTGCCACGGCAATGATGTCTTCATCGGCCAAATCTGGCGCGATTTTCACGAGAACCGGCTTGTTACCAGATTCGGCAAGAACTGCCGTCAGAATCGGCTCTAGGGCCTCTACAGACTGCAGCGAGCGAAGTCCCGGCGTGTTAGGTGAAGACACGTTCACAGCCAGATAATCGGCGTATGGGCTGAGCAGTCGCGCGCTGGTGCGGTAGTCATCGGCAGCCTCTTCGACCGGGGTTACTTTGCTCTTACCTATGTTGATACCGATAACTGGGAGGTGCTTTTGATTCTTAGCACGCAGCGCTTCAAGACGCTTGGCTACGATCTCGGCACCCTGGTTGTTGAAGCCCATTCGATTAATCAGCGCGCGGTCATCAAGCAGCCTGAACAGTCGCGGCTTCGGGTTGCCCGGCTGAGCGAGGGCAGTAACAGTGCCTACCTCTACGTGCGAAAAACCAAGTTCGCCTAGCGCCTTGATTGCTATCGCGTTTTTATCGAAACCAGCGGCCAGACCAAACGGTCCATTGAACTTTAGTCCGAAGGCATCGATCGACTTGGTTTGCTTGGCGCTCAGCCGAATAAGACGAAGCAGGCCGATTGCACTGGCAAAACGGACTCCAGCAACAACGAAGTGATGGATGCTCTCGGGCTTGAAGCGCACGAAGAACAGGCGAAGGATCAGGGTGTAAAGCACCCCTCAAGGCTACCCGAAGGCGATAAGCCGAAAGGGTCGACACCCAGAAGGTGTCGACCCTTTCGTTGCTCTACGGTTTAGCTGCAACCGCTGGTCGAGCCACAGCCTTCGCAGACGTGGCATGAACCTGACGGGCGCATCTTGATGCCACAGCTGAAGCACAGTGGAGCATCTGATTCTTTGCCCTGAAGCAGCTCGAAGAGTTCAGCCGAAGAGTGAACTTCGCGCTTTGGCTCCACGGTGAGCTTGACCTCAACTGGTGCGGCAACCTCAACGATTGCCTCAACTTCGGCAACGGCTTCTTCTACAACCGGGGTCGATGCGATCTCGACAACTGGTGGGTAGCCGCCAGCTGCGTCCAACGCTGCCGAACGCTCCGAAGCGCTGTGAATGCCAAGCGCTGCACGGGTGTCGAACGGTAGGTAATCCAGAGCGAGACGACGGAAGATGTAGTCCATCAGCGACTTGGCCATACGGATGTCGGCGTCGTCGGTTAGACCAGCTGGCTCAAAGTTCACGTTGGTGAACTTCTTGACGTAGGTCTCTAGCGGAACACCGTATTGCAGACCGATCGAGATGGCGATCGAGAAGGCGTCCATCACACCGGCGAGGGTCGAACCCTGCTTGCCGAGCTTCAAGAAGACCTCACCGAGCTGACCATCTGGGTAGCTACTCGCGGTCATGTAACCCTCTGCGCCACCAACGGTGAACGAGGTGGTTGACGATGCACGCGACTTAGGTAGACGCTTACGAACCGGGTGCGATAGACCGGCAGGCTCAGCTACGGCAGCAGCAGGCTTTGCTTCTGTCTTTGCCTTGGCGTCGCTAAGTGGCTGACCAACCTTGCAGTTGTCGCGGTAGATAGCAAGAGCCTTGAGTCCAAGCTTCCAGCCCTGGTAGTAGACATCTTCGATCTCTTCTACAGTTGCGGTCTCTGGCATGTTCACGGTCTTCGAGATTGCACCAGAGAGGAACGGCTGAACAGCTGCCATCATTCGAACGTGACCCATTGGCTCGATTGCACGGATACCAACGGCGGTGTCGAAGATCGCGTAGTGCTCCTGCTTTAGACCTGGGGCGTCAACCACGTGGCCGTGCTGGCTGATGTGGTCGATGATTGCTTCGATGGTCTCCTGCGAGTAGCCCAAGCGGTGTAGCGCGAACGGAATCGTCTGGTTGACGATCTGCATCGAACCACCGGTTGAGAGCTTCTTGTACTTCACTAGTGAGAAGTCAGGCTCGATACCAGTGGTGTCGCAGTCCATCATGAAGCCGATGGTGCCGGTAGGTGCAAGCAGCGAGGCCTGCGAGTTGCGCCAGCCGTTGCGTGAACCAATCTCGGTGTTCAAAGCCCACTCGCGGGTTGCCGCTTCGTGAACCTCTGCATCGATCTGGCTTACAGGAACAACGACGGCGTTCGCTGCTTCGTGCTTGGCCATGACGCGGTCGTGACCGGCCTTGTTCAGTGCGTAGCCGTTGTATGGGCCAACTACGCCGGCAAGTTCAGCCGAGCGACGGTATGAAGCAGCGGTCATTAGCGAGGTGATGCTTGCGGCCAGCGCGAAACCTTCGCGGCTGTCGTAAGGAACACCGATTGCCATGAGCAATGCACCTAGGTTTGCGTAGCCGATACCCAGCTGACGGAAGTTGCGAGTGGTCTCGCCAATCTTCTCGGTTGGGAAGTCTGCGAAGCAGATCGAGATGTCCATCGCGGTGAAGATTAGTTCGTTGGCACGCGAGAAGGTCTCTGAGTCGAACGAGCCGTCTGGGTTGAGGAACTTGAGAAGGTTCAAGCTGGCAAGGTTGCACGACGAGTTGTCGAGGTGCATGTACTCCGAGCATGGGTTCGAACCGGTGATGCGGCCCGACTCAGGCGAGGTGTGCCAGTCGTTGATGATGTCGTCGTACTGAATGCCAGGGTCGGCACACTCCCAGGCAGCTACTGCTACCTTGCGGAATAGCTCACGAGCATCGACTTCTTCGATTACTTCGCCGGTGGTGCGGGCGCGAAGGCCGAACTTGGTGCCGTTCTCGTATGCCTCCATGAACTCGCGGTTTACGCGAACCGAGTTGTTGGCGTTCTGGTACTGGACAGAATTGATGTCTTTGCCACCGAGCTCCATGTCGAAGCCTGCGTCACGGAGAACGCGAATCTTCTTCTCTTCGCTCGCCTTGGTCTCGACGAATTCTTCGATGTCTGGGTGGTCGATGTCTAGAACAACCATCTTTGCTGCGCGACGGGTTGCGCCACCAGACTTAATGGTTCCTGCCGAGGCATCTGCACCGCGCATGAAAGAAACTGGGCCTGAGGCCGAGCCGCCAGAGTTCTTTAGGAGCTCCTTAGACGAACGGATGCGCGAAAGGTTTAGACCTGCGCCCGAGCCACCCTTGAAGATTAGGCCTTCTTCGCGGTACCAGTTCAAGATTGAGTCCATCGAGTCGTCAACCGAAAGAATGAAGCAGGCAGAAACCTGCTGCGGGCTCTTGGTGCCAACGTTGAACCAAACTGGCGAGTTGAACGCAAAGATCTGGTTCAGAAGCATGTGAGTTAGCTCGTGCTCGAAGATGGTTGCGTCTTCGTCGGTTGCGAAGTAACCGTGGTCACGGCCTGCCTGAGTGTAGGTCAAGGCAACCCGGTCGATCAGCTGTCGAAGGCTGAACTCACGCTCTGGGGTGCCAACGGCGCCGCGGAAGTACTTGGTGGTCACGATGGTCGACGCGTTGATGCTCCAGAACTCTGGGAACTCGACGCCACGCTGCTCGAAGATGACCTCGCCGTTCTTCCAGTTCGTCTGGACAACGTCGCGGTACTCCCAGTTGACTAGAT
>CANGNZ010000023.1 GCA_947455435.1 Microbacteriaceae bacterium | reverse complement strand
TGTTACCAATAGCCATCAACCGCGCTACCTATGCCGCAGTTGCTCTTCGAGGCGACGGCCGCGCTAGAGTCGCTTCGACCTTTTCACCCGAAATTATCGAACTCGCAATTGGCGACCTAGCGAAGGCTAGCGGTTGGAGCGCATACCCGCTGGGGGTGGCCCATGTTCTCGGTTTCAAAACGGGCTTCGACCTATTCATCGACTCTGACGTTCCGGTAGGTGCCGGGTTGTCTTCTTCGGCTGCCATCGAATGCGCGGTTGCTCTAGCACTCAATGAACTTTGGGAGCTTGGCCATGACCGCGAAACCCTGGCCGGCTTTGGCCAGCGAGCCGAGAACGAAGTGGTGGGTGCGCCAACCGGAATCATGGATCAGTCTGCTTCGCTGTTGGGCGAGGCCGACCACGCTGTTTTTCTCGACTGCCGCAGCCTCGAATCAAGGATCGTAAAACTGGGTTTTGAACAGCGCGGGCTTGAGCTTCTCATCATTGACACCCGAGTGGCTCACCGGTTGGTTGATGGCGGTTACGCGAGTCGCAGAGCAGCCTGCGAACTTGGCGCTAAAGATTTGGGAGTTGAGTCTTTGCGCGAACTCGGCGTTGGTGATTTGCCACGCGCCGAGGAACTTCTCGACAACGAGACCTTTAGACGCGTGCGGCACGTGATCACCGAAAATGCGCGAGTTCTCGAGTTCGTCGGTTCGCTTGAAGACAGCCAAGCCATCGGCCGACTGATGCATGACTCACACGTTTCGATGCGCGACGATTTCGAAATCAGCGTGGACGAACTAGATACGGCCGTTGAGACAGCGGTGAGGCACGGGGCAATCGGTGCGAGAATGACGGGCGGCGGCTTCGGCGGTGCGGCCATAGCGCTAGTTCCGGTAGCAAAATTGTCTGAACTGACAAATTCGGTTTACGCGGAGTTTGAGTTACTCGGCTACGAGCGCCCAAACATTTTCACAGTCACTGCCTCCGAAGGCGGTTCAAGGATTATTTAGAGGCTCGGGTCTGGAATCATCACGTACTTGGTTTCTAAGTACTCGTGAATGCCCTCAGCGCCACCCTCACGGCCAAGACCTGAGGCCTTTACGCCACCGAAAGGTGCGGCCGCGTTTGAAACCAAACCGGTGTTTAGACCCGTCATACCCGTGTCTAGCGATTCGATCAGGCGCATTCCGCGCTTGAGGTCTTCGGTGAAGGCATAAGACACCAAACCGTATTCGGTGTCGTTGGCTAGGCGAACGGCCTCGTCTTCGGTCTTGAACCGAACGATTGGCGCGATTGGGCCAAAGATTTCTTCTTTGAGAATCGTCGAACCAGGCTTCACGTTGGCTAGGACGGTTGGCTTGAAGAAGTAGCCGTCGCCCGAGCCCGATTCGCCACCGACCACAACGTCGCCACCTTCGGCAACGGTTGCGTCTACTAGGCGCTGCATGTTTTCGCGCGCCTTTTCGTTGATTACAGGGCCGCAGGTAGTGTCGGCGTCGACTCCACGACCAAGCTTTAGTGCGCCCATGCGGTCACTCAGTTTTGCCGCGAAGTCGTCGGCAACCGAGTCGTGCACAATGAATCGGTTTGCCGCCGTGCAGGCCTGGCCAATGTTGCGCATCTTGGCCAGCATCGCGCCGTTAACCGCTGCTTCGATGTCAGCGTCTTCGAACACCACGAACGGAGCGTTGCCGCCGAGTTCCATTGAGGTGCGAAGAATGCGTTGGGCCGACTGCTCGAGCAACTTGCGGCCAACCTGAGTTGAACCGGTGAAGGTGATCTTGCGCAAACGGTTATCGGCGATGATGGGTGCCGAGGTGGCCGCCGAGGTGCTCGTTGTTATCACGTTGATCACACCAGCAGGCAGACCCGCTTCTTCCATGGTCTTCACCAGCAGCAGCGTGGTCAGAGGTGTTAGCTCGGCCGGCTTAACCACCATCGTGCAACCAGCGGCGATAGCTGGGCCGATTTTGCGGGTAGCCATAGCGAGCGGAAAGTTCCAAGGGGTGATTGCAAATGCAGGGCCAACTGGGCGCTGGGCGACAAGCATGCGTCCGGTGCCTTCTGGTGAGGTGCCGAAACGTCCCGAGATTCGAACGGCCTCTTCGCTGAACCAACGAAGAAATTCGTTGCCGTAGGTTACTTCGCCGCGGGCTTCGGCGATCGGCTTGCCCATTTCGAGCGAGATAAGTGTTGCGAATTCCTCTGAGCGTTCGCGAATCAATTCGAAGGTGCGCCGGAGTAGTTCGGCGCGCTCACGAGGCGCAACCTTCGCCCAAGAAGCCTGGGTTTCGTCGGCAGCGGTAAGTGCGGCTAGGCCGTCTTCGGCTGAGGCGTTGGCAATTTCGAGCAGAGTTTTGCCGGTAGCTGGGTCTTCGACCGCAATCAATTCACCCGAGCCGTTCACCCATTTGCCGCCAATGAAGAGGCCGGTTGGGACTTTTGCTAGTAGATCTTGCTCAGAAAGCGCCATTGCTGTTCCTATCGATAAATCTTTCGGATGCTAACAATCCTAGATCGTTAGTTAGTCGTTAGAAAGTTTGTTTCCGCAGCGGTAGAAGGCCGTCGCAAGATTGTCGATTGCGTCCTTCGCTTCAGGTTTCACGTCGCCAAGCGCATAGATGGCAAAGACCAGGTCGGTGCCATCCTTCGCGTTGATGATACCGGTGAGCGTGTAGCCGTGCTTGATCCAGCCAGTTTTGGCAAGAATGTGCCCGGCGGCGTCGATGTTTTTGCCACCGAAGCGATCCTTCAGCGAACCGGACTCGTTCGAAATCGGGAGCCCCTGCTTGATGATGTCGAAGTCTGCAAAACCGGTCAGCACAAGCTTCATGAACTTAGCCAATACGGTCGGCGAAACGCGGTTGTTGTCTGAAAGACCAGAACCGTCCTTGATAACCACGCCGGTGGTGTCGAGCTTGGTCGAAAGCAGCGACTTTTTGATGGCCAAATCGATTGAACCGAAGGACGCACTCAAACCGTTCTTGATTGCAACCAACCGTGCGAGGTACTCGGCCTCGGTGTTATCTGAAACCTGAAGCATGTGCTTGATCCAGACGCTGATTGGTTGCGAGCTGACGGTTGCGATTGTCGAAGAGTTGACCGGCAGTTTGCCTTCACTCAAGGTGGCTGTTTTCGCAATTGGGCCAAGAGCGGTCTTGAAGTATTTGCCGGCGTTTGCGACTGGCGTCGTGCTGCGCGGCGAAGTTTCTGCCTGAGGGTTCGACCGGTCGCCGTCAACCTCGAGCGCAGCAACCTCAGACATGTAGCCCTGGGTTTGCTCGCTCCGCTCCCAGCTAGGCTCCCACTTCGGGTCAGCGAAGAGGGTCGAGTCGAGGACAATCTTGTTGATTTTGGTAACGCTGTTCGCGGTAGCCCAAGCATTCACCTGAACGGCTAGGTCGCTGAGCTTCGGCGCGTCTTTATAAACCGACTGCTGGCCAGACTTCAGACGCGAAAGTGTCGGGTCGCCGGCGCCGACAATGATGATCGTGGTCGGGTCGGTCGGGTCTGCAAAAACATTCGTGGTAACCCGAAAGTTTGGGCCAAGCGACATTAGCGCCGCTCCTGCGGTGAGAACCTTCATGGTCGATGCGGTTGCCGAAGCGGTGCCAGCGCCGCGGTCAAAAAGCACTTCGTCGGTGCTCGCGTTGATTACTACCGCCTGCATTGAGGCAAGCAAAGGATCCGTGGCGAGCGCTCCAACCTTGCAGTCGCGAGCAATGGTTGAGGTCGGTGTTGCCGAAGCCGAAGCGCTGCTGCTCGGCTCGGGAGTGTTGGTTGCCTTTGGTGATGACTTTGCTGTGATCGAAAGACCGAGGATGATGATTGCGAGGGTCAAAAGGCCGCTGAGCGCCCCAATACCAACCTGTTTGAAATAGCGGAATCCGCCTTTTTCTTCAGTCATTGCACCACTCCAAAGTCTTGTTTTGTGCCAGAGTCGAGTCTACCGCCGTGCCTATAAACTTGCCTTATGAACAAGTTGACTCGCTTCTTTGCAGCCGGAATCATCGTCGTTGCTACTTCTATGGCACCAACCGCCAGCTTTGCTCACGCCGACGTGGTCTCGAGCAACCCTGCCGCTGGCAGCACTGTTCAAGCCGGCAACATCGACATCGACATCGAATTCAACGAAGATCTTCTGCAATCACCAGACAGTTCGGGTAGCGAAATTCAGATCGTGGACAACACCACGAAAGAGCTTGTAACCGTGGACTGCGTTCGCGTCGACGGTGCACACCTAATTGCCCGCGCAGCACTTTTCGCTAACGGCCCAGTAACCCTGACCTGGCGCACGGTTGCCGACGACGGCCACCCGATCAGCGAAAAATACGACTTCAACGTGACCAACCCCGACGGCTTGAACAAGGGCACCGGCAGCCTCTGCGGCATCGAAAAGATGGACGTAGTTGCCACTGCTCCTGCTAAAGACGCAGGCAAGGGTAATGACTCGAGCGGCGGCCTTCTGGGCCTCGGCGTTGGCGTCGCATTCATCGTGGTGTTCTCGGTTATCGGCGGTATTCAGACCAAGCGCCGCCTCGACAAAGAGGCGCGCAAAAACAAGTAGCTACTTGCCGAGTGGGCGAACCAATGCGTCCACGTTGCCGAGAATTTCTTCAAACTCGGCAGGTGTCATCAACTTCATCTCCATGACAACCTCGCGAACCGTCTTGCCCTCAACCTGAGCCTTCTTGGCTACGGCAGTTGCATTCTCGTAGCCCAGAGTTGGCGAAAGCGCAGTGACGAGACCAATCGAGCGTTCGACGTCGTGACGAAGCTTCTCTTCGTTGGCGGTGATGCCATCGATGCAACGGTCTGCCAATGTGCGGCAACCAGCCGAAAGCTGAGTGATGCCCATCATTAGCGCTCGAGCGATGATTGGTTCAAAGGCGTTCAATTGCAGCTGGCCACCTTCGGCAGCCATCGTCACTGTCATGTCGTAGCCGATAACTGCGAAAGCGATCTGGTTCACGACCTCCGGAATCACAGGGTTCACCTTGCCTGGCATGATCGAAGATCCCGCCTGCATCGGTGGCAGGTTGATCTCGCCAAGGCCGGCACGCGGGCCAGAAGAAAGCAAACGTAAGTCGTTAGAAGTTTTCGAAAGCTTCACGGCGACTCGTTTGAGAACACCGCTCACCATTACAAATACACCCGCGTCTTGGGTTGCCTCAACCATATCTTCGGCAACCACGAAAGGAATCCCGGTTAGAGCCGAGAGGCGCTCGCAGGCGATCTTCGAATAGCCGGCTGGTGCGTTCAACTGGGTTCCGATAGCGGTTCCGCCAAGGTTGATCTCGCAGAGCAGCGGAAGCACCTCTCGAAGTCGCTGTTCGTCCTCCATGGTCATTCGAGCAAAGGTTGCGAACTCTTGACCCAAGGTCATCGGCACCGCGTCTTGGAGCTGCGTGCGTCCCATCTTGATGACATTGGTGAACTCAACCGACTTGCGGCTAAACGAGTTGCGCAGGTAGTCCATGCTGTCGATCAGGTTGCGGATTTCAAGAATTAGCGCAACCTTGAGTGCAGTTGGGTAAACGTCGTTGGTCGACTGCGACATGTTCACGTGGTTGAGCGGGTGAATGAAGTCGTAGTCGCCTTTGGCGTGGCCAGCGAGTTCAAGTGCACGGTTTGCGATTACCTCGTTTGCGTTCATGTTTGTGCTTGTGCCGGCCCCACCCTGAATTGCATCAACCACGAATTGGTTGTCGTATTTACCTTCAGCCACTTCACCACAGGCGCGTACGATTGCGTCCTTGATGTTGGCATCTAGCTCGCCAACCGCGTGGTTGGCTTCGGCCGCGGCTTGTTTGACTAGCGCAAGGGCTCGAATCAGGCTTCTGTAGTGGCCGATCGGCACACCAGAAATGGGGAAGTTTTGCACCGCCCTAGCGGTGTGGACGCCCCAGTAGGCGTCTGCGGGTACCTCGAAATCGCCGAGGAGGTCATGTTCTAGCCTCATTGCTGACATGCCCTTAGTCTTACACGAAACCCGTTCGTAGCCAAACGACTAATTGGTGAGTCGCGCTCCGCAGGTGAAAGCTCTAACCACGAGGCTGTCCAGCTTCGTCCTGGTGCCGCCACCAACGCCGCCACCGCGAGCAAAGAAGGCGAAGACCAACCGGTGGCCATCACGTGCCGTAACGTAACCGGCCAGCGAGTACAGCCCAGGTATAAACCCAGTCTTCGCTTGCACTACTCCCGCCGGCAACTTATTTGCTCCTTTAAAACGGGTGCTCAAAGTGCCAGCGCTTGAACTGTTCGCAAGATAACCAGAGAAGTCGCCGACCGAATCGGAAAACCGATCTGCGGCAACCAACGCGTCGGTGATTAGCTTCGGGGTGACGCGGTCGGCTTGGGCTAGGCCAGCTGCGTCCTTCATCACCAGCCCCTTGCTCGAAACACCCAACTGCCCGAGAGTTTGCACGACCATTGGCTGAATCGATGTGTAGTTTGTCCCGAACCCCATCCAGCTGCTCACATGCCTGGCAATGTATTCGACCTCGGTGTTGTCGCTGAACTTCATGGCGTGATCGACCCAGGCCTCGATCGGCGAGGAAGTGACAGCCACCAATGGGGTTAGGTGCAAAGACTTGTCCAATTTGAGAACCAGCGTGGCCGAACTCGCCAGAGCACCCAGCGAGTCTTTAAACGACTTGGCGGCCTGCATCACGGGGTCGCTAACGCGAACTCCGCTGTATTGCTTCGAAGTCAGATCAGGGTTGACTCTGGCGCCGTCAACAGCCAAACCGACAATCGGCGACACATAGCCGTTTGTTCGGTCGCTCGCCTTCCAATACGGGTTGAAGGCAACGCCGCTGAAAAAACTGCTGTCGACGACGATGCGCCTAATGATCGTGCCCGAAGGCAGAGCAGCCAACGCCTTGGCCGCCAGCTTTGGCAACCTCGCCGGCTTCGGGTAAGTCGTGTAATGCGGTGGCATCAGCCTTGAAAGCGTAGGGTCGCCAGAACCTTGCAAAACCAACGTGCCCGGCTCTTCATCAACGGTGAAGACCTTGGTGTCAACCGTGTACTTTGCCGGCAACTGAGTGATTGCCGCGATTCCGGTTAGCACCTTCAAAACCGAGGCGGACGGCGTCTGCTCGCTCGCACGAATACCCACCAATTGCTTACCGGTGTTGAGATCGACGACCCGGCCGTAAAAGGTTCCGAGCTCACCCACCTTTGTGACTGGCACAAAGTGGCAGCTAACCGCAGCGCTAACCGGTTGCGTGAAAGCAACCAGAGTTAGAGCGCCAACAATTAGCGCGAGAGTTTTGCGGAACATCGTTCAAGGCTACTCAAAGCAAAGAGCGCCGAGCCCGAAGGCCCGACGCTCTTTGCTTGTGAATTGGTTACGAAAGGATGTCTTCGAGAAGCTCAGCCTTTTCGTTTTTGTTGTTTACCAACGAAAGAACCAAACCAACCACCGCTGCAATGAACGGTAGAAGCACGAGGAACCAACCGAAGCCGGTTAGCTGCCAGGCACCCTCTGGGGTAGTCGGGTCAACGTTTGCAGGTGCAAGGCTGCCGAGCAGGTTGAAGCGGCTCATCAGCATGTAGGTTCCAAGCGATAGGCCAATCGCGGCCACGATCGGGGCAATAGTGGACTTCCAGACGCTCACGGTCTTGTCTTTACCGAGATAAACGACAATCGCGACGCTCACGAGAATCTCAACGAACATGATCGCTACAGCGGTTACGGCCGACATCCAGGTGAATAGGTTGGCTATACCGTCTAGCTTGTTCCAAGCGAAGACTGCAATAACGACGATTGCGAAAACCGAGGTAAGAACCACTCCGTTTACAGGAGCACCAGACTTGTTCGTCTTTGCAAGCGACTTAGGCAAAACACCACCGCGGCCTAGAGCAAAGAAGTAACGAGCAATCGCGTTCTGGAATGCGAGGACACCCGCAAAACAGCTCGAAATTACGAGCCAGCCCATGATGGTCGACATCCAGGTACCACCTAGGTTGTGATCGGCGATACCGAAGATAACAGCGGCAGGATTACCAAGAGGGTTTTCTTGTGGGGTACCGGCTCCGGTGGTAGCTGCGCCAGCAACGGCCGCCTTTACAGAGTCGTTTGTGCCACCCATTGCGGTAGCCATAGCGAATGCGGTGAAAGCGAAAAGAACGGTGATGATTCCAACTGCCCAGTAGGTGGCCTTAGGCACAACCTTCTTAGGGTCCTTCGACTCTTCGCCGTAAATCGCGGTTGCTTCGAAGCCGATGAACGATGCGAACGCGAAGGCGATTGCGATACCTGCACCGCCACCGAAGCCGCCAGCGAAAATTGCATTCGGGCTAAACGAGTTCGCAAGGTTTGCGCTCGCGCCGTGGTTGATGAAGACGGCACTAGAAGTGATAACGAGAGTTAGAAGCTCAGCGATCATCAAGACGCCTAGGACTTTCGCTCCAACATCGACGCTGAGAAGCGACAGTGCAGATACCAAGACCCAGACAATGATTGCCCAGGTGTACCAAGGCAGAGCAATTCCCGCGCTGGCTTCCATCTGACCCGAAAGTACTCCACCAATGAAGCCATAGATGGCTAGCTGAATGGTGATGTAGCCGACGAGCGATGCAAAGGCCGAAGCGACACCGGCATGCTTGCCGAGTCCCTTACCCACATAAGCGAAGAACGCACCAGTGTTAGTTACCTTCTGACTCATGGCTGCATAGCCGACCGAGAAGACTAGAAGGATCAGGCCGACCGCGAGGTAGGTGCCTGGGGTTCCGGCTTGGTTGCCAAGAAGCATTGCTACCGGCACAGCGCCGGTCATACCGAGTAGTGGCGCAGCGGCTGCAACCACGAAGAACACGATGCCTACGACACCGAGGCGCCCCTTTCGTAGGCCGGTGTCAGTTGAGCTATTAGACATAAGGGAAATCTCCTCATTGAGTTAGAAATCGTTCGGATATGAACGATTCTTTCTAAGCGTGGCGTTCACGGCGAGCGCGGTCAAGTTCATAAGCCGCTTTTAGAAATGCTTTTCCGAATCGTTATAAAGGCGGTTTGCCGTTATTTGTTCGGAAGCAAATGATTCGTTAGCCTAATTCCATGAGCGAACTCAACGGATTCCTAGCCCCAAAGACCCCGAGCGGCAAAAGCGCGATCGTGCCAAACATGCCTTGGTACTACTCGGGCACGCTGCTGACTGTCGAATACCTGACCGACCCAGCCAACGTTCGCGCGATCTTGCCGCCGGAGCTTGAGCTAGCCGACGACGAGCCGGGCGCAGTCGCAATTATCTGGGCCGACTGGCAGTCATGCTCAGAAGGTGGGGCAGAGTTACTCGACCCAGTGCGCTCGCAGTACCTCGAAACCTTCGTGGTTGTTCGCTGCAAGTATGAGGGTGTTACCTACAGTCGCTGTGTAGCCATCTGGGTTACCAAAGACTTCGCCATCGCCCGCGGTTGGTTTCAGGGTTACCCAAAGAAGCTCGGTTCGATGCACGTCACTCGCGTGTTCAACCACGGCAAGGCAACACCTAAGCTCGAGAATGGCGGCAAGATTGGCGCATCACTCTCGGCCTATGACCACAGACTAGCCTCGGCTATCGTCACGCTTCGTGAGCCTTCAGATAGCAATGGTTTCGTAAACGGCCACAAGATGCTTCACTCTCGCTGGGTGCCTTCGATTACTCCTGGTGCCGGCAACTCGCTAGACCAACTGATCACTATGGGTGGCGTTGACGCCGATCTAGGTGCCACCTGGGTTGGCGATGCAGAGCTCACCCTCGGCGATTCACAGTGGGACGAGCTGAACTCGATTCTGCCCGTCAACAAGGTGCTAGCCGGTTACTACCGTGAACTCGGCGTTACCTTCAACGGCGGCAATCTGGTTGCCGACCGCTCAAACCCAACGGTCTAGTAAGCCTCGAAGTACTCGTCGATCTCCCACTGGGTGACGTCGCGAGTTGGCGTTGGCACAGCCTCTTCGTAACGAGCGATTTCGTCGCGCTTCATAACCAAGAACACATTGATTAGCTCTTGGCTCATCTGCTCGCGCAGTTCGTCGTTCGCTTCAAGCGCGTCTAGGGCTGCGGTGAAAGTCATTGGCAACACCGGAGCAGACTCATTGTCGTAGGCCATGCCTTCGGCGTTTGGTGGGCAAACCAAGTTGCGCTTGATGCCATCCAGGGCGGCCGCGAGGATGCCGGCTATGACTAGATAAGGGTTGGCTGCGCCATCACCAACGCGAACCTCAAGGCGTGTGCCCTGGCCGCGCTCTGGCGGGATGCGAACCATGGTCGAGCGGTTGTCGTAACCCCAGTTGGCTCGGTAAGGAGCCAGAGTGTCTGGGCCGAGGCGTTTGAAGGCGTTGACCGTTGGGTTGGTGAAGGCGGTTAGCGCCATCGCGTTTTGGGTGAGCCCTGCGATCATCTTGCGAGCGGTTTCGCTCAACTCTTCGCCGTCGAACATCTGGTTCTTGCCAGCTAGGTCGGTTACCGAGAAGTGTAGGTGAAAGCCCGAGCCACCCTCGTCGCTCCACGGCTTACCCAAGAAGGTAGCGTGCTGGCCACGGCGGGTGACTACGTCTTTGATTGCGGTCTTGAACAAGAAGGTGCGGTCGGCGGCATCTAGCGCCTCTGAGTGGTAAAGGTTGATCTCGTACTGTGACGGGCTGAACTCTGCATTACCAGCGAAGACGTCTATGTTCATTTGATCGAGCATGCGAAGCAGATACAAGAAGTTGCCGTGCGGGTCTACTGCTGCACCGGTGGTGTAAACAAAGCCGGTCTTTTCATGAGCGCGCTTGTAGCCGCCATCTTCGGTGCGGTCGGCGATGTAGAACTCTAGTTCTGGGCCAACGACCGGCTGAAGGCCGATCTTGTTGTATTCACCGATGATCTTTTTCAGCACCGAGCGAGGCGACATGAGGTTGTCGGTCTGGTCTGGGTTGAAGGCGTCGGCGATAACGAACGCGACACCCGGCTCCCAAGGCATCGGGGTGATCGTGTTTGGGTCGAGTTTAGAAACGAGGTCTTGCAGGCCGTCTGAGGCAATGTTGTTTGCGTCAAGAACACCGCCGCGAGTCGTGGTTACCCAAACGCCCTGACAGAAGGCTGGCCCGTTGTGGGCGGCTTTGTCGAGCATGCTGACAAGCAGGTCTTTTGAGCGAGTGATTCCGAGCACGTCGGAATAGATCAGACGCAGAACGTCGATTCCGTCGGCCTTGAGTTTTTCGCGTAGAGCAACGAGGTCGGTTCCCATTGCAACTCCTTTGTTACATCGTTAGGGTTCAAACGAATACTAACCCTAGGTAATGTTGCAAATGTTGCACGTTATCTAAAAGTTAGGAAACGCATGAAGGCATTGTTCATTCAACATGACCACGTTTCGCCAACCGGCCCGGTCGGCGACCGCTTTCGTGAGCGCGGATTTGAGACCACCGAGGTGCTGGTGGTCACTAAAGAAAACTTTGGCGAACCCAACGTTGCATTCGAGTTTCCAGACTTCAACGACTACGACGTGCTGATTCCGCTTGGCGCCCCTTGGGGAGCATGGGACGACGCCTGCATCGGAAATTGGCTGACCCCTGAGATCGCTTGGTTGAAAGCAGCCATTGACGCCGGCAAGCCGGTGCTGGGCATTTGCTTTGGTGGCCAACTGATTGCTCGTGCCATGGGCGGATCTGTTGCCCCCGCCCCTAAGGGCGAGATTGGCTGGACCAACATCTGGTCTGACCGCCACGACCTCTTTGGCAACGGCCCGTGGTTTCAGTTTCACTATGACCGCTGGCAGTTGCCACCTGGCGCAATCGAGATTGCTCGCAACCCGGTTGCGTCGCAGGCTTTTGTCTATGGCAACTGCCTTGCAGTGCAGTTTCACCCAGAGCTCAACGCCGCCGGCCTAAAAGGCTGGCTCGACTGGGGTGGCGACGCCAAGGTGCTCGAGGATGGCCAAGACCCAGAGATCATGCTCGCTCAGACGGCAGCCGAAGAAGATGCGGCCCGCGAGCGCACTTACAAATTGGTCGATGCTTTCATCGACAAAATCGCAAGGCTCTAGCGAGTAGTTACGTTCACCTGGAATCGCTTGATTCCGTGCACGAAGTTTGAGCGTAGGTAGTCAATCTCGCCGACCTGCTCAACCTTGTCGACTCGGCTGATGAGCTCTTCGAACATGACGCGGAGCTCAATGCGTGCAAGCGCGTTGCCGAGGCACATGTGGGGGCCACCACGGCCAAAGGTCATGTGCTCGTTCGGGTTGCGAGTGACGTCCATCTTGTCTGGGTTTTCGAAGACGCTTTCGTCGCGGTTACCCGAAGCGAACCACGGCACCAGCTTTTGGCCAGCCTTGATGTTTACGCCGCCAAATTCGACGTCGCGGGTTGCCGTGCGTCTGAAGTGGTAAACCGGGCTCGCGTAGCGAAGAAACTCTTCTACGGCCCATTCGATCTTGTCTGGGTTCTCTTGGAGGTAGGCCAGCTGGTCTGGGTTCTGAATCAAGTTGCGCATGGTGTGGCTGATGGTGTGGCGAGTGGTCTCGTTACCTGCAACCACGAGCAGCAAGAAGTTGGTGTGAAAGTCTCGTTCGCTTAGCGGGATTCCGTCGCTAGGCATGGTGTTTACCAAGCGTGAAACGAGGTCTGTGCCGTCTTTGCCTTTGCGCGCGCGAGCCAGGGCGTCGCCGTATTCGAACACCTCTAGTGCGGCAGGCGACTTGAACGGGACGAGCCGGTACTTCTCGCTCTCTGGGCTGTTGATCAAAACGTCGGCGTGCTCAGGGTCATCGAAGCCAACCATGCGGTTACCCCAGTCAATGAGCTGCCCGGCATCTTCTGCTGGCACGTCTAGCAACTTGACCAGCACGTTGATCGGAAAGTCTGCTGCGACCTCTTCCACGAAATCGAAGGTGCCCTTGGCGAAGGCTTTGTCGAGGGTGGTGGCGGTTAGGCCGCGAAGAAATGTCTCGTATTTGGCGACTGCCTGCGGAGTGAATTCTCCTTGCAGGATGCGTCGAAGCGCGCGGTGGCGGGTGCCATCGGTCTCAAGTAGCGAGCGTCGTGCTTCTTCTTGCTCGGCGTCAACCTCCTCGAGGTTGGTGAAGCGCTCGGAGGTGAAGGTCTCTGGGTCACGAAGCACCTTGACGATGTCGTGGTAGCGGGTGACCGAATAGAAGCCGCTCTGCGGTGAATCTTCTTCGTTCCAGTGCATAGGCGACTCGTTGCGAAGTTGCTTGAAGACATCCCAAGGGGCGCCGTTTGCGAATAGGTCAAGATCTGCCAAGCTGATGCTCTTCATTGAGAAGCTCCTAGATTGTTTGGATACGAATCATTTTTACCTTAGTGGAAATTTAGGGTCGTTCGGGACTAAATGAAAGACAATGGGGGTTACGATTTAGCAACAAAGGGGGCCACTATGGCTGGAGCACACACACTCACCGAGACCGAGCGTCAGGTGAGCGAGCGACTTTCGCACATGACTCTGGACTTTCAGTCCATGGCGGTTACGTCAAACCTATTCCGCGCCGCAACCGCCGTGCGCAACCACCTAGAGCGCACCGTGCTCGCCCAGCACGACCTTTCGTGGACAGCCTTCGTAGTTCTTTGGGTTTCGTGGATCTGGGAACCAATCGAGACTCGTCAGATCGCAGACGAGGGTGGCTTCTCAAAGGCAACGCTCACCGGCGTGCTCACCACTCTTGAAGGTCGCGGCCTGGTTACTCGCGCGAAGAGCGAAACCGATGGTCGCCTGGTCTTGGTGACGCTCACAAGCAAAGGCCGCAAAATGATGGACACCTTGTTCCCAGAATTTAACGCGAACGAAAAAGAAGTCGCCGGCGTTGTTTCGGCTGCAAAGCAGAAGGATCTGGCCGACCTACTTCGCGCAATTACCGTTGGCGTTGAGAAGAAAAACTAGCCGCTTCAGAAACGAAGCGCTCGAAAATGGCGAGTTGCTGAGCGTTTGACTCGAAGTTGTCTTCTGGGTGCCACTGCACGCCAAAGGCCCATGCCTTCGAAGGAATCTTGATTGCCTCAACGACACCTTCACCGCTGGCCGCGACAACCTCAAGACCTCGACCAAGCTGATCGATTGCCTGGTGGTGGTAACAAGACGACTCGACGAGGTCCTGCGTTAGCCCGAGCGCCGCAGCATCGGTAACTTTTACTGGGTGAACCTTGTGGCGGTGGTCGTCTTCCATGTGCTGAACGAGAGTGCCGCCAAGGGCGACGTTCACGAGCTGGCAACCACGGCAAACTGCGAGCAGCGGCACCGCGTTATCGATCGCCCACTTCACTAGAGAAAAATCGACCGCGTCCTGCAGTGCGTCCACGCCGTAAATCTCGTCGGTGGTCACATCGCTCGCATAGTGCGATGGGTCTAGGTCGCCACCGCCCGGCATCAAGATGCCTTCGATGCCGGCCATGCGCTCGTTCCAGTCGCTGCCTTCAACCGGTAAGAAGGTGAGCGGGTCGCCGCCAGCAGCCCAAACCGCGTCTGCCAAGGCGCGGGCAGTAACAACTGCGCGAGAGCGAGTGACGGTGGTGCCGTCGGCCAATCTGCCGAGAATAGCAATGCGTGGTCTAGTCATATCGAGAATCCAATCAAATCGTTATGAAAACTAGGTGGAACTAGGGTCAAGTATGCCCTAATCTAAATCATTAGTATCCGAACGATTACGGAATATGAAGGAACTTATGAGCACCATCGAAGTTGCTGGCGCAAAGGTAGACACACGCCACTGGATTAACGGCGAGCGCGTTGGCTCGGAAGAGACCTTCACCAACACCTCCCCCATCGATGGAACGTTCCTCGGCGAGATTTCGCGCGGTGGTCAGGCCGAGGCCGACGCCGCGGTTGCCGCAGCAAAGGCCGCATTCCCAGGTTGGGCGGCACTTGGCCCAAAGGGTCGCGGAGAGATTTTGCACCGCATCGCCGATCTAGTCGAGGCGAACATCGAGACCCTCGCAATGCTCGAAACCATGGACAACGGTTCACTCCTGCGCTCGCACCGCCGCGGGGTCATGCCGCGCGTTGCCCTCAACATGCGTTTCTTCGCCGACTGGGCGATCAATGAACTGCACCACGAGGCATTCGAAACCCGCGGACACACCAACAACATTTCATGGGACCCATCTGGCGTGGCCGCACTGATCACGCCTTGGAACGCACCCCTGATGCTTGCCACCTGGAAGATTGGCCCAGCACTTGCCGCCGGCGACACCGTGGTTCTAAAGCCAGCCGAATGGACTCCGCTCTCTGCCTCATTCTTCGCCGACCTCACCAAGCAGGCCGGTTTGCCAGACGGCGTATTCAACGTGATTCAGGGCTACGGCCGTGAGGTTGGTGCGGCACTCGTTGCCAACCCAGACCTTTCGCGCATCTCGTTCACCGGCTCGGTGCCAACTGCCAAGGTCATTGCACGCTCGGCTGCCGACAACCTCACCCCGGTTTCGTTTGAGCTCGGCGGCAAGTCGCCGTGCATCGTCCTAGAAGACGCCGACCTCGACCTCGCAGCAGCCCTCGCCGTTGAGCAATACGACAACGCCGGTCAGGTTTGCCTCTCTGGCACGCGCATCTTGGTTCACGAAAACATCGCCGATGCCTTCGCCGAGAAGTTTCGCGAAAAGGCGCTGCTGATCAAACAGGGTGACCCTCGCGACGAGGCAACCGACATTGGCCCGCAGATTCACAAGGTGCACTTCGATCGCATCAAGGGTTTTGTTGACCGCGCGAAGTCCGAAGGTCAGAACATCGTTATGGGAGGCGAACCAAACGAAGAGCTCGGCGGCCTCTACTTCAAGCCAACCTTGGTTAAGAACCCGACACCAGGCAGCGAAATCGTCACCGCCGAGGTTTTTGGCCCTGTGCTCTGCATGCAAACCTTTGCGTCAGACGAAGAGGCCGTGGCAATGGCGAACGGCACCGAGTTTGGCCTGGCCGCGATTCTCGTTTCTGGCAACCGCGAGCGCGCAGACAAGGTTTCTAAGCAGCTAGTGGCCGGAACCATCTGGGTCAACTGCTTCTTCGTGCGCGACCTGAAGGCTCCGTTTGGCGGCTCACGCAAGTCAGGCATCGGTCGCGAAGGCGGAACCTGGTCGTTCGACTTCTACGCAGACGTAAAAAACACAGTAGTTTCACCAACCGGTTGGAAGGAATAACAAATGGGTGAAGTAGTAGGTGCAGCAATCCTGGCCCACGTGCCAACGATCATGCTGCCCGAGGCGGTTCGCAAAGACCTCAACGATGGCAAAGAACTCAGCCTCGTTCCTGGCCTCAAGCAGCTTCGCAAAGACGTCTTCGAAACCCTCGACTACGACACCGTCGTGGTTCTCGACTCACACTGGGCAACCACGGTTGAGTTCGTAATCACTTCGGCAGCCGAGCGCTCTGGTCTGTTCACCTCAGAAGAGCTACCGCGCGGCATGAGCCAGATTCCTTACGCAATGAAGGGTAACCCCGAGCTTGCAAATAGCTTGAGCAAGTACGACGAAAAGAACGGCACCTGGATTACCCCGATCGCCGATCCGCACCTACCGATCTTCTACGCGACAGTGAACCTTTGGCACTACCTGGGCCGCGGGCTCGACGACAAGAAGTGGATCTCGATGTCGGTTTGCCAGACAGGCACCCCAGAAGACTTCATTCGCGCCGGTCGTGCTCTTGGTGAAGCAATTCGCGACAGCGACAGCAAGGTGCTCCTGCTAGCTTCTGGCGCCCTAAGCCACACGTTCCACAAGCTGCGCGACCTGCGCAAGCACGAGGCCAGCGACCCGAAGCACATCTATTCGGTCGAGGCCTACGAGTACGACAAGAAGGTCATGGCTTGGTTCGCTGAAGGCAACCACAAGGCAGTCCTAGATGACTTCGAAAACTTCAAAAAGTACAAGCCAGAAGCCGGGTTCTTCCACTACCTCGCCATGGCTGGCGCACTCGGCGAAGAGGCAAACACCTCGGTCGGTCGCTTGTACTCTGAATACGAAAACTCGATCGGCACCGGCCAGGTTCACATCTGGTTCGACAAGCCGGAGGGTGGATTCCCACTACCTAAGGACGTGACTCTCTCTCGTGACTGAGTATCGAAGAATTCTGCTTGACGGCTACCCTGTGCAGGTTTTGCGCCAGGGTGAAAACCTGATTGCCCCAGACGGACGCATCACAGCGATCGAAGACGCCGTGCACCTCGCACCGAGTGAGCCGACCAAGATCATCGCGGTTCACCTGAACTACGACAGCCGCACCCAAGAGTTCATGACCAAGCTCCCAGCTGCGCCGACGTACTTTCACAAGCCGATCACTGCGCTAAACACTCACAAGGGCGCTGTTGTTCGCCCGGCCGGCTGCAAGTGGCTCAACTACGAGGGCGAAATCGTCATCGTCATCGGCAAGACCTGCCGCAACATTTCGATAGAAGAAGCTGGCGAGTACATCGCCGGCTACACGGTCGGCAACGACTACGGCTTGCATGACTTCAGAGACACCGACGCCGGCTCGATGCTGCGCGTGAAAGGCTCAGACACCCTCGCGCCGGTAGGACCTGGGCTAGTCACCGACTGGGATTTCAGAAACAAGATGATCCGCACCTACGTGAACGGCGAAGTCAAGCAAGAAGACAACACCGACAACATGGAGTGGGACATGCACTACCTGGTTGCCGACATCGCTCGCACGATCACCCTGGTGCCGGGCGACATGCTTTTCTCTGGCACCCCAGCCTTTAGCCGCCCAGTTCAGCCAGGCGACATCGTTGAGGTCGAGGTCGAAGCCCTCGGACGCCTAACCAACCACATCGTCGAAGGCCCAACCCCGATTCGCACCGATGTTGGCGCTCAGCCAACCGAGAGCGAAGAGGTTATCTCAACCGCCATGGGTGGCGACTGGGAGTTCCGCGGCATTCGCACCCCATCAAAAGACCTTTACCCATCTACCGTGGAGGAAAAATAATGACAATCAAGATCGACGTCGACATGACCAAGTGCCAGCACTACGGTCAGTGCGTTTTTGAGGCCCCAGACGTGTTTCGCCTGAACGCAGACGACAAACTCGAATACACCGCCGAGGCAGACGACTCGGAGCTAGCCAACATTGAGGCAGCGATTGACGTTTGCCCAATGCAGGCAATCTTCATCGTCAAGTAATGACCAAACCCGTAATAATCGTCGGGGCGTCGATGGGTGGCCTTCGCGCCGCCGAGGCGCTTCGCCGTTTCGGGTACGCCGGGCCGATCACGGTCATCGGCGAGGAGCGCCACGCTCCATACAACCGTCCACCTCTCTCGAAAGAGGTTTTGGCGGCAGAGGTTAGCCACGAAGCCGTCGCTTTTCCGCAACGCGAATCGACAGCAGACGTCAACTGGGTGCTCGGCACCGGAGTCGAGAGAGCCGACCTCGAGCACGGCACTGTCACCGACTCCAAGGGCGAAACTCACGCCTACGGCACCCTGATAATCGCAACCGGGCTCAGACCCAAGCGCCTTGAAGTTCAAAACTCCGAGCTCACTGGCCGCCATGCGGTTAGAACCCTCGACGACGCCATAGGGCTTCGCAAAGAGCTCAAACCAGGCGCGCGAGTGGTCGTGCTCGGCGCCGGCTTCATCGGCTGTGAGGTTGCAGCAACCGCCCGCAAACTCGGTTGCGAGGTGACCGTGGTTGCCCCTGGCAGCCACCCGATTACTCGCCCACTCGGTGTTGAGCTCGCTAAAGAGCTTCAGCGCCGCCACGAGGCCATGGGCGTCAGGTTCGTCATGAAAACCAGCGTTACCGACCTCGTTGGCACCACGGCCGTTGAGGGCATCGTTCTAGACACCGGCGACATCATCTTCTGCGACGTCCTGATTGAAGCCATCGGCTCACACACCAACACCGAATGGCTCGAAGGCAACGACCTCGACCTCACCAACGGTGTCCTCACAGACAACGACATGCGTGCCGTCAAAGCCAACGGCGAAGCGTGGCCAAACGTCTTCGCCATCGGTGACGTCGCCCGTTTCGCAAACCCACTCTTTGACGCCGAGCCAAGGCGCGTTGAGCACTGGAATATCCCCACCGACACCGCAAAGCGCGTTGCCCAAGTGTTCACCGGCCAAGCCGAAGGCCAGTTTGCCCCGATTCCTTCGTTCTGGAGCGACCAGTACGACATGCACATCCTCGCCTACGGCCTGCTAGCGCTTGCCGATGAAGTGAAACTGATTGCCGGTGAACTCCAAGGCGAATGCGTCTTCGGCTATTACCGCGAAGGCAAAATGGTTGGTGTGTGCGGCATCGGCATGCGAACCACCGTGATGGGCTACCGAAAGGAATTCGAACTCAAATGAGCAATGAATACGATCTAGACGTCACCTTCGAAGAGCAAGAGCCAGACGTTTCGCACTTCACCGAAGCCGAGCTCAAAGCTAAGGTGTCCCAGCTTCCCGACGCGTTACGCCCAGTTGCCTACGGCCTGCTAATTGAGAAGCGCACAATGTCTGACGTGTCGCAAGAACTCGCTATACGCCAAGCCGAGTTAGTCACCCGACTACACCGCGCCAAACTAGCATTATTAAGTGCCGACTAAGGGTTTCAAACTTCACCGCGCCTGGCTAATTGCCGGCGTAACATTTCTCACGCTCATTGCGGCGGCGGCATTTAGATCAACAACAAGTGCGCTGTTCATGCCGCTTGAAATGCATTTCGGCTGGACTCGAACCGACACCTCACTCGCGGTAACCGTCAACCTTATTTTCTACGGACTAACCGCGCCTTTTGCCGCCGTGTTTATGGAACGTTTCACCATTCGCCGAACAGTCATGATTGCTCTCACGCTGATCGGTCTCGGCACGGGTCTCACTCTTTTCATGACTGAGGTCTGGCAACTGGTGCTCTATTGGGGCGTGTTCGTGGGCCTTGGCACTGGCGCTCTCGCTCTCGTATTTGCCTCGGTCGTTGCCAACCGTTGGTTCGAAACCCGTCGCGGGCTCATCACCGGAATCTTCTCGGCTGCTTATGCGACCGGCCAACTCCTTTTCCTGCCCCTCATCACCAATCTGGTCATGCAATCGGGCTGGCAAATAGGCTCGCTCGTCGTCACAGTTTTCGTGGTCGCTATCATGCCGATCTTCTTCTTTGTCTTCAAAGAGAAACCCGCGGACGTCGGTCTTCTGCCCTTTGGAGCCACCGAACCTCGCGTTGAAGAACAAGCACCGAGAACAGTCAAAGCCACTCTCAACACCCTCAGAGACGCCTCCAAGGTCAAAGCCTTCTGGGTTCTCGCAGGAACATTCTTTGTTTGCGGCTGGACGACCAACGGACTCATCGGCGCCCACTTCATCCCAGCCGCACATGACCACGGGATGCCTGCAACTACAGCCGCAAGCCTCTTAGCTGTGGTTGGAATCTTCGACTTCGTCGGCACCATCGCCTCTGGCTGGCTCACCGACAAGGTCGACCCCAAGCTTCTCCTGGTTTTCTACTACGGCCTTCGCGGCCTCGCCCTGTTCACCGTGCCATTCGTTCTCGGCCCAACCGCCGAACCCCCGCTCTGGTTTTTCATCGTGTTCTACGGCCTCGACTGGATCGCCACAGTTCCGCCAACCATTGCGCTTACCCGCAAATACTTCGGCCTTGCCAAGTCAGGCGTCGTCTACGGCTGGGTTTTCGCAAGCCACATGATTGGTGCGGCCGTCGCGGCCGCCTACGCAGGCATGATTCGAGACACCCAAGGCGACTACTTCATCGCCTGGATCACCGCTGCAGTTCTCTGCCTATTCGCGGCATCATCGATGTTTCTTATTCGTGACAAGAGCCGCGGTAAAAGTCTCCAATAGAGTGCTGATCAATAGGGCCAGTGATTTCGCCGCCAAGCATGGTTAGGCCGGTGAGGCCCGTCTCGAGAGGCGAGGCCATGCTGTCTTCATTTTGGGTTAGCAACTCTTTGTCGGTACCGGTTGAGACACATGCGTCGAAGCCGTCTTTGGCCTTCACATGGAACCAGCGAACCAGGCCGTCTGAACCCTTGAAGAATTCGAACTTGGCATCGACCTTGAAATATTTTTCAAAATCTTCTTTTGCCCAAGCTGCAGTCTCTGGCGAGAATGGCGAAGGATTATCGGCAGAAGTCGCGCTGTAATTCGC
>CANGNZ010000022.1 GCA_947455435.1 Microbacteriaceae bacterium | reverse complement strand
CTAATCGAAATCTCCAAGGAGCGCGTTCGCAACGGCGAGGACGCACTCTTCAACTCGCACATGTGGGACGGCTCTGCTGTGTCACTAACCGAAAACCTAGAAATCGCTAAAGAGATGCTGAAGCTGACCAGTTCGGTCGGTTCGGTTCTTGAGGTTGAGATCGGCGTTGTTGGCGGCGAAGAAGACGGCGTTGAAGGCGGTATGGGTGAGCACCTTTACACCACCCCAGAAGACGGCTTGCTGACCATTGAGGCTCTCGGTCTTGGCGAGAACGGCCGCTACATGGCCGCGCTCACCTTCGGCAACGTCCACGGTGTTTACAAGCCAGGCAACGTGAAGCTTCGCCCAGAACTACTTGGCGAGATTCAGAAGGTTGTTGGCGCGAAGTACGGCGTAGACAAGCCTTTCGACCTCGTGTTCCACGGCGGTTCGGGCTCAACTCCTGAAGAGATTGCCGAGGCTGTCAGCCACGGTGTCATCAAGATGAACATCGACACCGACCTGCAGTACGCATTCACCCGCCCAATCGCTGCCCACATGTTCCAGAACTACGACGGCGTGCTCAAGGTTGATGGCGAAGTTGGCAACAAGAAGGCCTACGACCCACGCGCCTGGGGCAAGATCGGAGAGGCCGGGATGTCGGCCCGCGTTATCGAAGCCACTCAGGAGCTTGGCTCGGCTGGCAAGTCTAAGACCGCCTAGGTTTCATGATGTCTGCAGGAAGCCCGTTCTTTGAGAATGGGCTTCCTCGCTTTAAAGGCGCATACAAAGACGGCAAAATGCACGGCTTTTGGGAGTTCTTTCGAAAAGATGGCTCGCTGATGAGATCCGGCGCGTTCGACCTAGACAGACAGGTTGGGGTCTGGACTACCTACGCCAGAGATGGTCGGGTTGTGAAAGAAACTAGGTTCGAGAGTTAGCGCTTCTCTTTGTTTTCGGTGTTTACGCCGGCGGCCTTCAGGTCTTTGCGAAGTTCTTTCGGCAGTGAGAACTGCACGTCTTCTTCGGCAGTCTGCACGGTTTCGACATCACCAAAACCACGGCGAGCGAGGTCGACTAGCACTTCTTCAACGAGTTCTTCAGGAACAGACGCACCAGAGCTGACGCCAACTGTTTCGACACCTTCGAACCATTCGTCTTTGATTTCGCTGGCGAAGTCCACTCGGTAAGAAGCCTTGGCGCCGGCCTGCAGCGCAACCTCGACCAAGCGCACGGTGTTTGACGAGTTTGCCGAACCAACCACGATAACGAGGTCGCTCTGAGCGCCAACCTTCTTGATCGCAACCTGGCGGTTTTGGGTGGCGTAGCAGATGTCGTCGCTCGGTGGGGCTTCGAGGGTCGGAAACTTGGCTTTGAGGCGGTTTACCGTCTCCATAGTTTCGTCTACCGACAGAGTGGTTTGCGAAAGCCAGATCAGCTTTTCTGGGTTGCGAACCACAACGTTTGAGATGTCTTGGTCGACAACCTGCACTACATCTGGAGCCTCGCCGGCTGTGCCCTCGACCTCTTCGTGACCTTCGTGGCCGATCAGCAAGATGTCGTAGTCCTCTTTGGCAAAGCGCTGAACTTCGCGGTGAACCTTAGTAACAAGCGGGCAGGTGGCATCGATAGTGTTTAGCCCGCGTGCATCGGCAGCGGCAACAACCGCTGGTGAAACGCCGTGGGCACTGAAAACCAGTGTGGCACCCTCAGGCACCTCATCGACTTCGTCAACGAAGATTGCGCCACGCGCCTCGAGTGAAGAAACAACGTGCTTGTTATGCACAATTTGCTTGCGCACGTAGATTGGCGAGCCGTAGTGGTCTAGTGCCTTTTCGACCGCAATAACAGCACGATCAACACCTGCGCAGTAGCCTCGTGGCGAGGCAAGCAGCACACGCCCTTGTCGCTCGGTCGGGTTACCATTGATGTCAGTCACAAGCCAATTCTAAGCGGGGCGGGTCAATGAGCGAACAGGCGCAGTCGGGTGAAGAACGCCCGTATTCGGTTCGCGAATTCTCTGAACGCGTAGCCACCGCGATTCGCAAGTGGCCAACCGCCTATGTTGAGGGCGAGCTGGTCAAGTTCAAGCCAAACTACTCTGGCCATGTTTACCCAGCCCTCAAAGACCTAGACGGCGCGGCCAGCATCGAGCTCGTGATCTTCGCCAATGTAATCAACGCAAGCACCGACTCTTTCGCCGATGGCGACCGAGTGATCGTCTCTGGCGTGATGGATTACTACGTGCCAAACGGCAAGCTTTCGCTCAAGGTCAACAGCATTCGCAAGGTTGGCCTCGGCGACCTGTTGGCAAAACTTGAAGAACTCAAGCAAAAGCTGATTGCCGAAGGCGTGATTGACGCTTCGAAGCGCCAACCGCTGCCCTTCTTGCCTCGAAAAGTCGGCCTTATTACTGGCAAAAACTCGGACGCCGAAAAAGACGTCATCGAGAACGCAAAACTTCGTTGGCCCGGGGTTCAGTTCGAAATCATCAACACCCCGGTTCAGGGCGAGGCCGCTCCCCCGGCGGTTATCAAGGCGATTCAGACGCTTGACGCCGACTCTGAGGTCGACGTGATCATCATCGCTCGCGGTGGCGGCGCGTTTCTTGACCTAATCGTCTTTAGCGATGAGGCCTTGGTGCGCGTGGCAGCCTCAGCAAAAACCCCGATCGTCTCGGCCATCGGTCACGAAAACGACAGCCCACTACTCGACCTCGTCGCAGACCTTCGAGCATCGACACCGACCGATGCTGCAAAGCGTGTTGTTCCTGATGTTGCTCAAGAGCGCGCAACCATCGAAGACTACCTAGCCCGCATGGTCAATCGCATCGCGATGTTCATTCAAAACCAGGCTCACATGATCGAACAGATTCGCTCACGCCCGATCTTGGCAAACCCTTACGGCTTCATCGACGAAAAAACAGGCGAACTCGAGCGCGCGGTTGACGAACTCCGTGGCGAAATCGTGCTTCAGCTCGATCGTTCTCAGGCCAAGCTCGAGGCAGATCGTGGCGTGCTTCGCTCTCTCTCGCCTCAGGGAGTCCTCGATCGGGGCTACTCGGTGGTTCGCGACGAATCCGGCCACGTGCTGAACGATGCGTCCAAGGTAAAACCGAAGCAAAAACTAACCATTCGCCTGGCCAAGGGCGAAGTGCAAGCAACCGCCAACGATTGAACTGGAGAACTAATGGCCGAGAAGAAGAACGACCTCGCAGAGCTGAGCTACGAGCAGGCTCGTGACGAGCTCACCCGTGTGCTTGGCGAACTCGAAGCCGGCAGCGTGACCCTCGAAGACAGCATGAAGCTATGGGAGCGCGGCGAAGCGCTGGCAAAGCACTGCGAGGCGCTGCTTTCTGGCGCACGCAAAAAGATCGAGGCAACCTTGAAGGATTCAGCCGAGTGAGTGACGCAGCAGCACAGCGCCGAGCAAGACAAACAGTCATAAACCTCGCTCTGTCGTTGCTGGCAACCCTCGGGCTCGTTCTCGCTATCGTCCTGATGGTTCCGCGCGACGACACCAGCAAAATTCAACACGTCGACTACGTTGCAATCGCAAAAGACGCTGCTAAGTCGTCAAATTTCAAAATCATCGCGCCTGACCTACCCCAAGGCTGGTGGTCGAACAGCGCCTCTTGGGCAGCTAAACCAGCCGACACGGTTCCGGCCTTCACCGCTGGCTTTGTCGGCCCGAAAAACGAATACATCGGCATGATTCAGGGCTTTGGCGGCAACCCAACCTGGCTGGCACTAAAGCTCCATGGCGATCAGCTGACCGGCGCGATTCCGGCTAAGGATTCGGGTCACTGGGACGTCTACACCTCGATCGAGAAGCACGACCCCGTAAAAGACTGGGACTACGTGCGCGTGCTCACCATCAAACCAAATGACTACGTCATTTTGTTTGGCAACGCCTCGACCAAGGACTTCGATTTGCTAGCGGGTTCCATCGAGTCAAAGGAGGCACAGATTGTCAACTAGTCAGCGACCACAAACGCCGCGCGAGGCATGGAATGCACTCAAAGAGGGTAACCACCGTTTCGTAACCGAGAGCCGCGAACACCCGAACCAAGACGCCGACCGCAGAACCGCTATTGCTCTTCAGCAGAAGCCTTTCGCAGCCCTTTTTGGTTGCGCCGACAGCCGCCTTAGCGCCGAAATCATCTTCGATGTGGGTCTCGGAGACCTTTTCGTTGTTCGCAACGCCGGCCAGGTTCTCGCCGAGACAATCATCGGATCGCTCGAATACGCGGTCGAGGTTTTGGGCACTCCCCTGATCTTGGTTCTCGGCCACGACGAGTGCGGGGCCATCCGCGCAACCATCGACTCGACCGAGGGCAACCTCGTTTCTGAGGGCGAGTTCATTCACAACCTGGTTGCCCGAATTCAACCGACGGTTGAAGAAGCGAATCGCGCCGGCAAGTTCGACATCGACGACATCACCGAGCTTCACGTGCAAGACACCATTAACGAACTCTTGACCCGTTCGAGCCTGATCGCCAACGCCGTAAAGGCAGGTAAATTGGGTGTCGTCGGTGCAAACTATCGCCTCAGTGCAGGCGAGATTCACCCAATCGTCACCATCGGTGACATCAACTAACTCCGAAAGGTTTCATCGTGGAATACCGTATCGAGCACGACACCATGGGCGAGGTAAAAGTCCCCGTAAACGCCCTGTACCGCGCCCAAACCCAGCGTGCAGTAGAGAACTTCCCAATCAGTGGCACGACCCTCGAGCGTGCTCACATCGCCGCTTTGGCCCGCATCAAGAAGGCTGCGGCTCACGCAAACGCAGCACTAGGCGTCCTAGACCAAAAGATCGCCGAAGCCATTTCTCAGGCCGCCGACGCAGTGGCCGCAGGCAACCACGACGGCGAATTCCCTGTCGATATCTTCCAGACCGGCTCGGGCACCTCATCAAACATGAATATGAACGAGGTTTTGGCCACCCTTGCCACCCAGATTCTTGGCGCCGAGGTTCACCCAAACGACCACGTCAACGCCAGCCAGTCCTCGAACGACGTGTTCCCAACCAGCGTTCACGTTGCCGTCACCGCAGCCCTAATTCACGACCTACTACCAGCGCTCGACTACCTAGCGAAGGCCCTTGAAGAAAAGGCTGAGCTCTGGAAGACCGTCGTAAAGGCTGGTCGAACCCACCTAATGGATGCCACCCCGGTCACCCTTGGTCAGGAGTTCGGCGGTTACGCAGCCCAGATTCGCTACGCAATCGAGCGCGTCGAGAGCACCATCGCTCGCACCGCCGAGGTTCCACTCGGTGGAACCGCGGTTGGCACCGGCATCAACACCCCCAAGGGCTTCCCTCAAGAAGTCATTCGCCTACTTGCCAAAGAGACTGGCCTGCCAATCACCGAGGCTCGCAACCACTTCGAAGCCCAGGGTGCACGCGACGGCCTAGTCGAGGCGTCAGGAGCCCTTCGCGTTCTTGCCGTTAGCCTCACCAAGATCAACAACGACCTTCGCTGGATGGGCTCAGGCCCTAACGCCGGCCTTGGTGAACTTCACATCCCAGACCTTCAGCCTGGCTCGAGCATCATGCCCGGCAAGGTCAACCCGGTTGTCCCTGAAGCCGTGATGATGGTTTGCGCTCGCGTGATCGGCAACGACTCAACCGTCGCCTGGGCAGGCGCCACAGGCAACTTCGAGCTCAACGTCGCGATTCCGGTTATGGGTAACGCCCTGCTCGAGAGCATCCGCCTTCTCAGCAATTCGCTTCGACTCTTGGCAGACAAGACAGTAAAGGGCCTCGAAGCCAACGTCGAGCGCTCACTCGCACTTGCAGAGTCGAGCCCAAGCATCGTCACCCCGCTCAACAAGTACATCGGCTACGAAGCGGCAGCAAAGATCGCCAAGCACGCCGTCAAAAAGTCAATCACGGTTCGCGAAGCAACGATCGAGCTCGGCTACGTCGATGGCGAGAAACTCACCATGGAGCAGCTCGATAGGGCACTCGACGTTTTGTCGATGACAAGGCCTGCCCAATAGTGAACCCCGCTTCAAAGCTCAGGAGTCTGGCTGAATCTCAGCCAGACTCTTTGGCTTTGGTGTCTTCGTCGGTGAAGATGACCTACCGAGACCTTTCCGAAAACGTTGCGCGGTTTAGTGGCGCTCTACGCAAAGCCGGCATAAGCAAAGGTTCGGTCGTCGCAGTAGAGCTAGCCCCCGAGCTTGAAGCAGTTGTTATTCTCGCTCTGGCGCACCTTGGAGCTGCTTCGCTCACGGGCTCGCAGGTCATCTTGAGCACCTACGGCAACGCCATTGATTTTCTGGTCACTCAAGAACATAGTCGCCTGTCGAATAACCTGAGCCGGGTAGTGATCGACGCTCAGTTCATGCAAGGACTCGGCGCGATTTCGAAGCACCTCGAACCCGAA
This sequence comes from Microbacteriaceae bacterium, assembly GCA_947455435.1. GTDB lineage: Bacteria > Actinomycetota > Actinomycetes > Actinomycetales > Microbacteriaceae > Rhodoluna. Next base: position 16,507 of record CANGNZ010000022.1, on the reverse strand, counting down.
CCTATTACCCAAAATCAATTAGTTCGACTTGTTTTCTCGAGTGGCACGACTGGCACGCCAAAGGGTGTTCCACTGACCGCAGGCCTGCTGCCCGTTCGTACTGCCTCTGCAATGCAGAATTGGCGAAGAAACCCTAACGGTTTCTCATTGCTCGGCCTCGACACGATAACCGGAACAATTGCGTTGTTTTGGGCAATCGAATACGGCCAAACTTTTTATGTGGCGAGCAACCCCGCAGCTAATTTAAAACTAATCGTCGATCATGCAATCGAAGTCGTAGAAACCTCACCCGCGCGACTTAGGGACTTAGTAGAGGCAGCCGAAGACCAAGAAATCAAACTCAAGCAGGTTTTGGTTGGCGGCAGTCTGATGGCCGAATCTTTGACCACTAAGTGTCGGCGAGTGTTTGAGGTTGAACCCGAGTACGTTTACGGTTCGAGCGAATTAGGTTCTGCGGCAATTGGTGCCTTTGAACCCGAAGAACCAAATTGCGTTGGCTTGGTCGTGCCGGATGCAATCGTTGAAATTGTCGATGATTTCGGCCAGAAGGTTGATAGCGAAACGGTGGGCCACATTAGGTACCGCAAAAACCGGCAACCGGATGACTATTGGCTCATCGAGAGTGACCCACGCTCCGGCTTTCACGACGGCTGGTTTTACCCGGGCGATTTGGGTGCTCTCAGCCCCGGAGGCACTCTTCGCTTGGCTGGGAGATCTGACGATATGGTCAATGTCTCCGGCAATAAATTCAACTTGCTCACACTCGATACTTGGCTAACAAAAACTGGTCTCTTCGACGAGGTGGCAAGCTTCACATTTACAACCGAGGGTGAAACCAGGGTCGGTTTGGCTTTCGTTTCTACCAACCCACCAAAACCAGAGGTGACGATAGACAGAGTGCGGCGGCTGTTGCCAACGCTTCAGATATCTGAATACCTGCGTTTAGACGAACTTCCGCGAAATTTGGTCGATAAAATCGACCGACGGGCACTCAGTGCACTTATTGAAGGACAGCATGCGTAAAACAGGAATCGCTACGTTCAGCATTGGCTTGATCGGCCTCGGAACAACCATGATTGCATCGCCAGCAACAGCGGCAATTGACTGTGGCACAGCGCCAGCCGGTGGCACGCTGACCCAAGGCGGCGACTATTGCCAAGTTGCTTTTAGCACCCCAGGAGACTTCGGCTTCAACGTTCCGAGCTCGGCAACGGAACTTTATTCATTGGTCGCGGGAGCAGGTTCTGGCGTCGACATTTTCGACGGCGCCTCAGGCTACGCCGGAAACGGTGGCCAGGTGAAATTTACCGACCTCACGGCGTCGTTGACGCTTCCTCTGGCTATTCACGTGGGGCTTGGCGGAGCATCGAACCCTACCGGCTCCGAAGTAAACGCAGGCGGAGACTCGAGCGTAAACTCGGGCAGCCAGTCTGGCGTTGCTTTTGGCGGCGTTACCAACGCAAGAGACCACAAGTGCAACTTCACCGGCTACATGGGTCAACTTGGCGTCGGCAACGGTGCTCGCACCGCAGCAGATATCAATGACCTTTCGGTTGCCTGCACCGGCCACGAGGGCCACGGCGTCAACCCGCACAACGGCGACGTCGACAGCGCAGGCTCGGCCGTTCCAACAATCTTCAGTGACCTAGACCAAAACTTTGGCGAAGGTGGCATTGCCCAACTCGACACAGTGATGCCATCTGGTCTGGATGTTGGCTCAGGTGCGAACCTTGTCGTGACCATGGCTTCGAGCGAAATATCAACAAACACTTCTGCTCACGGATCAGACGGCCAAGTGATTCTCCGCTGGAAGTCCGCAGCAGCAGCCACGCCGACCCTTGCCGAGACAGGTGCAGCCGGCACCAACATGAACCTTTTCGGCTTCGCATCGATTGTTACTGGCCTCGGGGTGATGAGCAGCAGCCTGTTGCGTAAACGCGCAACCAAATAGTTGGGCTAAATTAGGCCACTTTTTTCTCAGAGACTTTTCCGTCTTTGATGGTGAGGTGACGCTGAGCCTTTTTGGCAATGTGGCTATCGTGGGTGACGATAATCAACGTGATGCCCTTCTCTTTCCACAGCTTCACAAGCAAACCAACGATTTCGTCACGAGTCGCCTCGTCTAGGTTTCCGGTGGGCTCATCGGCGAGCAACACCGATGGGTCCTTAACCAAAGCGCGTGCGATGGCCACTCTTTGTTGTTGCCCACCCGAGAGCTCACTTGGCAGGTGAGACGATCGGTCACCTAGGCCAACCGATTCGAGAGCCGCTAAAGAACGCCTTATGCGCTCGGCCTTAGAGATTCCAAGCGGAACAAGTGCCATCTCTACATTCTCGAGAGCGGTCAGTGTGGGGATCAGATTGAAGCTTTGAAACACGAAACCGATCTTCTCTGAACGTAGGTCGGCCAATTCTCGGTCACTCATGCTCTGCATGGGTTGGTCGCCGAAAACCACGCTTCCTGAGGTTGGCTTATCTAGGGCGCCTAGAAGTTGCAACAGAGTTGATTTGCCGCCACCGGTCGGGCCTTGAATTGAAATCATTTCACCGGAATTGATTTCTAGGTTGATTCCGTCGGCAGCCTTCACTAAACCGCGCTTGCCTTTATAGGTTTTTGTAACTTCGCTCAAAAAATACATTTGGACTTCTTTCTACTCAAAACTTCTAAGGGCTACAGACGGGCTTAGTCTCGCGGCCCGAAGACCACCGAAAGCCCCAGCCAGTAGGCCGCCAAGAACAGCGAATCCGATGGCGACGAAGATCATGGTTGGGTCTACCGTTGCATGCAAAGCGATGTTCACGCCCGAAGTGGCTGCCTTTGCAATGCCGAAGTGCCCGCCGAACCCTCCAGGGCCCCCGCCAAAACCGTTTGTTGCCTGAGCGACCGAGGCAGAAAGCGATGGCGCCCAATTGTTCACAGCCCAAACTCCTGCCAAGCCAAGACCTAACCCTGCTATACCGCCAATGAGGCCGTTCACCAGAGACTCACCGACCACTTGGCCGACCACTCGACCCGAACGCCAACCGATCGCCTTGAGCGTCCCGAATTCACGAATTCTGCGGTTTACACCCGAAGTTGTGAACAGGATCGAGGTACCAAAAGCTGCCAAAAGCACGATTACGCTCAACCACCCGCCCATGTCATTGACCAACGAAGAGGCCGTTGCAAGTGATCCGCCGACCGTGGAAGCTAACTCCGAGGAGGTTTTCACTGTAAGGCCAGGGACTGCCCTGAGAATAGCTGTCTTGATTGAACTTAGGTTTGTCGAACTATTTGCCGAGACATACACGTTTGTATAAACGCCTGCATTAGAGCTCAGTGTTTGAGCCACATCGATAGGAATATAAACATTCGAAGGTGTGCTCGAGGCAGTCGAGGTTGAAGCCAAGATTCCTACAACGGTGAAGGTTTTGCCGCCTAGAGTCAGCGTTTTGCCTAACTTGATGGCGTTTGTGCTCGCATAGCTGGAGTCGACAACTGCCACGTCTGAGCCTGAGTCTTTTGCTGTGAAATTGCGGCCGCTCTTCACGCTAACCGAAGCCAGTGGCCCGACTTTAGAAGATGTCACAGAAACGCCTTCAACGGTGAAGGATGTCACACTGAACGACGAGCCGCCTGCTCCGTCGCTGCCCCCGGTTGGTGGAGCTGGCATGTTTGAACCACCGAAAGATCCGCCCTGCATACCACTTTGTGTGCCACCCTGACTGAAGGTAGGCAAGGTGCCGTTGAAGGTGACGCTATTGAGCTTCAGCGTTGCTACCGAAGCGGTGACCCCAGAAACCTTATTGATGGCGTTGAGCTGCGTGTCGGTAACCGTGCCTACGAAGGGTTCGGTGCGAAGCTGAGACTTGCTAAAGGTGCGTTTTGCTCCACTCGTGCGGCCATCGGAGCTACCGATATTGAACTTGTGACCGAAGTCACCAGGAGTCGCTGCCTTAGAAACACTGATGTCGGTGCCTATTCCATAAAGTCCGCTGAGTGCTTGTGCCTGAGCAGCCTTAATGCCACCCGAAACTGAGTTGACAACCACGACTAAAGCGATGGCGATGGCGAGACCTGTTGCAACCAAGGCGCTTTGGCGCTTTCTCTTGGTCAGCTCGCGGCCGAGGTATGTGAAAAACATTGGTGCCTCTCAGTTCTTTAGGATCTTACTAACCAAAGTATGGCAAGGGCATCTTCGGGAATCCAGAGTGAAACCTGAGCATTCACTGAGAGATCAGTTGAGAAAATTGGCCACGATCGAAAACCAGAAGCCAAACAAGAGGAATGGCCCGAGCGCGATTGTGCTTGTTGCCGTTATCTTTCGCATGGCTAGGCGCACAAGAACAAATAGCCCCGCGGCCATGAATGCGACTCCCAAACCGATGGCCAACACCTGCCAACCAAACCAGCCGAGTGTTAGCCCCATCGGAACCAACAGCTTTACATCACCCATACCAAGCCAGCCTTTGAAGCTAAGTAGCGTGCCGGCCCCGAACAAAATGGCAGCGCAAATAGTTGCAATACCAAACCTTGGCCAATCCCACGCGAGCAGCAAACCCAAAATGGTTACTGCGATTGCCGGGAGAGTTATCTTGTTTGGCAACCTTCGCTCACGCAGGTCTATGACCACGAGCGGAATGGTGAAAATGGCAAGGTAGGCCGCGCCGAGTAACTGAAACATCTGGCAAGGCTAAAAGTTTTGCCAGCGCTCGAACTAAGTTATCCCCAGTTATTGGGCGAGGTAGGCAACCTGCGGCGGCAGGTTGCGCCAGATCATGAACGCAGCAGTCAGAGTCAGAAAAATGCTGAGAGTTACCAGTTCAACCTTTGGGCCGGGTTTGAGCTTCGTAATCAAAAGGTATGCGCCAAACAAAATGGGGCTGACGCTTAAAAGCTGGTTGTAATGCCAGGCTGCGTTGAAGTCTCCTTGAAGCAATGCCGAGAACCAACGCTGGCCTCCGCAACCGGGGCAATAGAGACCCGTGACGGCGTGAATTGGGCATTTGAACCAAAACTGTTGTGGCACTAACTTTACGAAGGCTGCGGCAAGCGCAACCGAGCCAACCCCGATGGCTAGCTTGGTTTTAGTTAGCGCCTTACGCTGCGTCACCGACGCGCTCGTACATCTTGGCCATGACGACCCACTTGCCGTTTAGGTAAACGATGTTTAGGTAGTCCTGCATGACTCCCCCAAACATTTCTAGCTGCACGCGCACGAGGGCGAGTGTGTCAGAGAGCTGATCGTTCATCAACACCTTGTCGCGTCGTGTGTTGCCTAGCTCTTTAGGCGACTGGCGGTTGGCTACCTGCTCGCGATAGACCGCGTATGGCCGAACAACTAGCTCGCCACCCTGAGCGCTGTAAAGGCAGCAACTCGGGTGAAAGACGCGATCAAAGAGATCCATGTCTTGCGCGTGGATGACTTCGAAATAGTCATCGATCAGGTTCTGGATCTCAGGATTGGTCATGCACTAATTATCTAGCAGGTCGGTGACCAGAGCTGCAATCGCTGATCGCTCCGACCTGGTTAGCGTGATGTGGCCAAAGAGGCTTTGGCCTTTTAGCGCTTCGATAACTGCGGCAATGCCGTCGTGGCGACCGACTCGCAGGTTGTCGCGCTGGGCGACGTCGTGGGTGAGCACGACCTTAGAGTTTTGGCCGATGCGGCTGAGAACCGTGAGAAGCACGTTGCGTTCAAGCGACTGAGCTTCGTCGACAATCACGAAGGCGTCGTGCAGTGAGCGACCTCGAATGTGAGTAAGAGGGAGGACTTCTAGGATTCCGCGCTCAACCACGTGGTCGATAACTTCTTTAGAAACCAGTGCACCGAGGGTGTCGAAGATTGCTTGGCCCCAAGGGTTCATCTTCTCGTTTTCGGTACCCGGCAGGAAGCCGATGTCTTGACCACCAACCGCATAGATCGGACGGAACACCATGATCTTTTTGTGAGCTCTGCGCTCAAGCACGGCTTCTAAGGCGGCACACAGCGCCAGAGCCGATTTACCTGTGCCGGCACGTCCACCGAGGCTCACGATGCCAACCTCGGGGTCGAGCAGAAGGTCGATGGCGAGGCGTTGCTCGGCGCTTCGGCCGTGAACGCCAAAGACGTCGCGGTCGCCGCGAACCATCTTGACTGTTTTCTCAGGAGTCACTCGCCCGAGGGCTTGACCCCTTGCCGAGGTGACGATGAGTGCTGTGTTAGCCGGCAAGTCTTTGACCTCTTTGGTCTTCAAGATCTCTTCGTCGTAGAACTTTGCCATTTCGTCTGGCGAAATGGCGAGCTCCGAGACACCAGTCCAGCCGGAGTCTACGGCCATGTTGTTGCGATATTCTTCGGCTCGCATGCCCAGCGCCGCAACCTTGACGCGCATTGGCAGGTCTTGAGACACGACCGTTACGTCGTGACCCTCATTTGCTAGGTTGAAGGCGACGGCGAGGATTCTCGAGTCGTTGTCTCCCAGTTGAAAGCCGACCGGCAGGACCGACTGGTCAATGTGGTTTAGTTCAACACGTAGCGTGCCGCCATCGCCCACTTCGATGGGGAAATCGAGGCGTTCGTGTTCGCTGCGAAGGTCGTCTAGAAATCTGAGGGTCTGTCGTGCGAAATACCCGATCTCTGGGTCGTGACGCTTCTTTTCGAGCTCGTTGATGACGATTATCGGAATCACCACCGACTGTTCCTTGAAGCGGAACAGCGCCTTTGGGTCGCTGAGTAAAACAGAGGTGTCGAGAATGTATGTGCGGAGCGTCTCACCACCATTCACGCTCGTAGCGGACTTTTTGGTGGTGGCGGCTTTGGTCACACATGCTCCTTTATCGAAGGCTTGATGAGACTTTATGCCTTAGAAGCCTGAGCGTTTTCGCACGACACGCCCAATGGTTCGTATCGTAACCTGCCCTTAATCTAGGCGCCGAAACGGCGGTGACGGCGTTCGAATGCGCGAATGGCGCGCAAGAAGTCAACGCGTCTAAAGTCTGGCCAGAGGGCTTCTTCAAAGTAGAACTCTGAGTTAGCGCTTTGCCAAAGCAAGAAGCCAGAAAGCCGCTGCTCGCCTGATGTGCGAATAACGAGATCAGGGTCTGGCTGACCGCCGGTGTAAAGGTGTTCGGTTATAAGTTCTGGAGTCAACAGCTCGGCTAGCGACTCAACGCTGGTGCCTTGCTTCGCGTGTTTTTTCAGAATCGAGCGCATCGCGTCGGCAATCTCTTTGCGACCCCCATAACCGACCGCGAGGTTCACGTGCAGACCGGGTGATTTCTTGCTCACCTTTTCGGCATTCTCAAGCTTCTTGAGCAAGTCTTTGGGCAAAGCCTCGCGGTCACCAACGAGTTGAAGTTTGAAAATCGAGGACGCCGCCAAATCGCCCGCGAGCGTTCCGATTACGTCCATTAATTCTTGTAATTCTTTGCTTTCACGCTTAGTGAGGTTGTCGGTCGAGAGCAGATACAGGGTGGCTACAGTGACGCCGATCTCTTGACACCAACCCAAAAACTCGACAACCTTGGCAGCCCCGGCGGCGTGGCCGTCTGCAGTTGTGGTGCCTGGTTTGCGCTCGGCCCACCGACGATTGCCGTCGAGAATCACACCAATGTGGCGTGGCAGATCTTCGCGAGTGAGCGAGTTTTCAAGAGATCGCTCATACAGCCGGTAGAGGAGGTTACGCACAGGGATAGGCTACTACTATGAGCCTGCCGATTACTCCCGGCTACCGGGAACCAGAAGAGAAGAAGCCGACTTGGCGCGGTTGGATTCACACCGGCGTCTTACCAATCGTCATCGCCGGCGGAATCGTCTTGATTGTTCTCGCGCACGGCGTCCCGGCAAAGGTCGCCTCGGCAATATTCTTCGCTTCGTCTTTTTTGTTATTCGGCAACTCGGCTCTCTACCACCGTTTCAACTGGAGCCCCAAGGTAAAAGTTGCGCTCAAGCGCATTGATCACGCCAACATTTTTCTGCTCATTGCCGGCAGCTACACCCCAATCACCATGCTGGCCTTGCCGGAGTCGCTCGGCTTGCCACTTTTGGTAGCCATTTGGGCGACTGCGATTCTGGGAATCGGTTTCAGAGTTTTCTGGATCAACGCACCGCGTTGGCTCTATGTACCGATTTACATCTCTATGGGTTGGGCTGCACTCGGCTTTGTTGGGCAGTTTTTTGCGGCGAATGCACCCATGATGATTCTGATTCTGGCTGGTGGGCTTTGCTACACAATTGGCGCGGTCGTTTATGGCCTAAAGAAGCCAAACCCGCTACCTGGAACCTTCGGGTTCCATGAGATTTTTCACAGCCTTACAGTTTTGGCCTTCATGAGCCACTGGGCAGCTTGCCTACTTATTGCGCTTAGCCCCGCTGCTGGCAGCCTCGGCGGCTAGCTTTTCTCGAATCTCTTCGCGGTATCGAACGCGGCGCATGCGGCGAACCATGTCGAAGATCAAAAGAATGGCCAGGCCAGCCATAAAAAACGTGAAAATGAATCCCAGAGTACCCGGGCTGTAGAAGGTTTCGGCCGGGTCGGCCGAAGGGGTTGGAACAGCGGCAAGTAGCAAAGATTTCATAACCCCATTATGCCCGCTACCCTTGATACGTGACCGACTTAGACTCCCGCTACGGCAGAAAACCCGCCAACGGCAAGCGAAACATCATTGTTCTCGCCTCCGTTCTGTTGGCAATTTTCTTCTTCTGGGCTGTCTCGGTCAACTTCTTCACCCCCGCAAAAGACAAACAGATAACGGCCGAGGCTGTCTCTTTTATAAAAACTGCACCGAACCAGATTTCGGCAACCGTAAAGGTGGTTGGCGCAGGCGCAACTGGCACCGTTCACTGCGTCGGCAAGGCTCTTGACGCGAGTTACGCGATCGTGGGCTTCAAAGAGTTCGACGTAACACTTGCGGGTGAGAGCGAAAAGCGCATCGCGCTCTCTATAAACACCACATCAAAGGCCGCCAGTATTGTGGTCGAATCTTGCAGGCTTCAATAAACTTGAGTAATCCCCCGAATCAACTGAGGAACCGCTATGTCTGAACACGAAACCTGGCTAACGCAAGAGGCCTACGACCGCTTGGCAGCCGAACTCGAGAACCTTTTGGTTGTCGAGCGCGTTCGCATAGCCAAGGTGATTCAGGAGGCCCGCGAAGAGGGTGACCTGAAGGAGAACGGCGGCTACCACGCCGCCAAAGACGAGCAGGGGCGCATCGAGTCGCGAATCAACCGCATCGAAGAGATCCTCGCCAACTCGATTGTTGGCGAAGCGCCAGAGTCGCACGGAATCGTCGAACAGGGAACCTTGGTCACGTTGACCCTCAACGGCAACGAGCAAACCTTCTTGCTTGGTTCTGCCGAGATGGCCGACGCCGACACAACCGTTTACACGCCAGACAGCCCCATCGGTGAAGCGATTCTGGGAAAGAAGATTGGCGATGAGCTGAAGTACTTTGCGCCAAATGGTCGCGAGTTCGAGGTCAAGATCCTCGGCGTAAAAAACTTTTCTGGCTAAGCTTCTTCTATTCTGGCGTTCAGGCCCGCTTCTTTTAGCGCCTTCAAAACACGCATGCGGTGTTCGTGACCACTGGTCTCGACGCTCAGGCGAAGCTCAACCTCGCTGATGTCCAAGTCTTTGCCGTGTCGAGTGTGCAAAACCTCGACCACGTTGCCCTGAGCCGATGCCACAGCGTCGGCAGCCTTTACGAGCTGACCCGGGCGATCTGGCAGCATGACCACGATTGTTGTGTAGCGCTCAGAAGCAGCCAAACCGTGGCCAATGACCTTCTGCATCAAAAGCGGGTCGATGTTTCCGCCAGAGAGAACCACGACAGTCTTACCCTTTGGCTTGATTGCACCAGACATCAGAGCCGCAACACCAACAGCACCGGCAGGCTCAACGACCTGCTTTGAACGCTCACTCAAAACCACGATTGCCTTAGCGATCTCGTCGTCGCTCACGGTAACTACCTTGTCGATGTTTTGCTGAATCAAACCGAAAGGAATCTTGCCCGGCTTCGAAACGGCGATGCCGTCGGCAATCGTTCGCTTGGTCTTGATCTCGGTAGGTTTGCCGGCCTTGAGCGAAGTCACATACGAAGCGGCGTTTTCGGCCTGAACGCCCCAAACCTTCACACCCTTACCCAAAGCAACCTTTAGATAGGTGGCAACACCAGCAGCCAAACCGCCGCCGCCGATTGCAACGATCACGTTTTTCACGTCGGGCACCTGGTCAAGAATCTCTAGACCAACGGTTCCCTGACCCAAGATGACGTCGACGTTGTCGTAAGGCGGAATAAAGATTGCGCCCTTCTTGGCGGCGTACTCCTGTGCTGCATGCAAAGTCTCTGCAAAAACGGCACCAGATAACACGACTTCTGCTCCGTAGTTTTTCGTGGCGTCAAACTTTGGTAGCGAAGCGCCGATAGGCATAAAGATGGTTGCCTTTATGCCAAGTTTCTTGGCGGCTAGGGCAACACCTTGGGCATGGTTACCAGCAGAAGCGGCAACAACACCCTTCTTGCGCTCAGCCGCGGTCAGCTTACTCATGCGGTGGTATGCCCCGCGAAGCTTGTATGCGCCGGTGCGCTGAAGGTTTTCTGCCTTAAGAAGAACCTCGACGCCGGTCAGCTGGGAGAGGTAGTTTGAGTGCAAAACAGGGGTGACCTGCGCTACCGCAGACACAATAGCCGCCGCGCGCTCAAAGTCTTCGACGCTTAGCTTTGCTACTGGTGGGTTTGGCATGTGTCCTCGCTTTGAATACCTGATTAGAGTTTAGTTTGTGAAGAACCAAGAGTTGAGCGCTCAAGAAGCCAGAACCCTGTCGCTTCGCCAACTCGGCGTCGATTCTGAGCAAGACAAAACAGTTTTAGATGTCATAAATCGTCTTGGTCTTCTTCAGGTTGACTCGGTGAATGTGTTCGAACGCGCGCACTACATGCCGCTCTTCAGCCGCCTCGGCAAATACCAGAAGTCCGAGCTCGACGACCTGATGGGCGGGTTTCACCCGACCCTGATTGAATATTGGGCTCATGAGGCTTCGATCATTCCACTCGAGAATTGGCCGCTTTATCGCTGGAGAATGGACGCCTACCGCGACCGCTACGAAACCAAGTGGGGCTCGAAGATCGAATCGAAGAGACTCATCGAGCAGATTCGCAAACAGCTTTTAGACAATGGGCCGATGGCTAATAACCAGTTTGAAACCGAGGCAAATAAACGCCAAGGCAGCTGGTGGGGCTGGAGCGACCAAAAGCGCGCGCTCGAATATATGTTTCTAGTTGGCGAAGTCGTTTCTGGCGGCCGAGATGCCTTCAAGCGTGTATACGCACTACCAGAACAGGTTCTGCCCAAACATGTTCTCGAACACAAACCCGACCCTGTCGAGGCCAAGGAGCAACTAATGCTCCAAGCCGCACGCGCCTACGGGGTGGCCACCTACCGAGACCTTTGCGATTGGCACCGCATGAAGCCAATCGAAAACAAGATGGTCTTGCAAAACCTGCTCGATAAAAACGAATTATCAGAGGTGCAGGTCGAAGGCTGGCTTGAGGCGGGCTACGTTGCCAAAGGCGTGCCACTAGACAATCTCGGCCCCAAAGGCTCCAGAACGACGATTTTGAGCCCATTTGACCCGGTTTGCTGGAACCGCGACCGAATTGAGCGGCTTTTTGGCTTTCAATACAAGATTGAGATTTATGTTCCCGAACCGAAGCGCACCTTCGGCTATTACTCGCTACCGATTCTTCACAACCGCCAACTCGTCGGCCGCATCGACCTCAAAAGCGATCGCAAACCCGGCAACCTGCTAGCCAAGGCCAGCTGGCACGAGACCAACCTCAAATCATCCGAGCTTCAACAAATGGCCAAGGCCCTAACCAAGCACCTCGAAACGGTGAAAACCTGGCAGGGCCTAAGCGAAACGATTATCGAACCGAAGGGCAATCTAGCCGAACTACTCGGCTAGAACTTGCTGCCCATCTGGCGCAAACGCTCGATGCGCTTCGGAATCGGTGGGTGCGATGAGAACAAACGCTCTACCATTCCTGGCTTCATCGGGTCGGCGATATACATATGAGCCATGCTTGAAGAAGCTCTGCGAAGAGGGCGGCCGTATTGACCAAGCTTGCTTAGAGCCGAAGCCAAGCCTTCTGGGTATCTTGTGATTTCAGCCGATGATGCATCGGCAAGGTATTCACGCTGGCGTGAAACCGCAGCGGTCACAAGTGGGCCAATCAAGAACGCGATGATGCTGCCGACGACCCCGACCAAGAGCAAGATAGCCCCAAAACCGTTGTCGTCCTTGTTGCGGCTATTACCCGAGAAGAAGCTCATGCGAATAGCGAAGTCGGCAAGAACACCGATGGCCGAAACCAAACCGAAGACGATTGCCGAAACACGAATGTCGTAGTTGCGAACGTGGCCCATTTCATGAGCCATCACACCTTCGAGTTCACGGTCGTCCATGATTGCCAGCAACCCGGTGGTCGCTGCGACAACGGCCTTGTCTGGCTTGCGACCGGTGGCGAAGGCGTTTGGGGCATCGTCGGGAATCACATAAACCTTAGGCATTGGCATGCCCTGCGAAATCGCGATGTTTTCGACAATGTTCCATAGGCGCGGGTTGTCGCTTTTTTGAATAGGCACAGCGCCGCTCATAGCAACGGCAAGCCCCGTCGAGATGTAGTACTGAAACACCGTGTAGAGCGCAGCAAAACCAATGATCATGATCGCGGTTGAGCTGTTGCCGGTTGAGTAACCCCACCAAAGTGAGATGCCAGCTACAAGCGCAATAAACAACCCGACGATGAAGACGGTGTTGCGCTTATTTGCGGCAATCGCCGAATACATAGAACTCCTAGAACTTGACCTGTGGTGGCTCCTGAATAGCAGCCTGGTCGGCTACCTCAAAGAACTCACGCACGGCGAAACCGAGCTTGGCAACAAATAGGGTCTGGGGGAACTGCTTGATCTTGATGTTGAAGTCGCGAACGCCACCGTTGTAGAAGCGGCGCGAAGCCATGATCTTGTCTTCGGTGTTTGCAAGCTCAGCCTGAAGATCCAAGAAGCCCTGGTTTGCCTTCAACTCTGGGTAGGCCTCGGCGACGGCGAAAAGGCTCTTCATGGTCGACTGAAGGCCACTCTCGGCCTTCGCGGCAGCGGCTGGGCTGGCAAGAGCAGCCGGCGAAACGGTAGCAGCACGAGCAGCTGTCACATCGGTGAACACAGCCTTCTCGTGAGTCGCGTAACCCTGAACGGTCGAAACCAGGTTTGGAATCAGATCGGCACGACGCTTGAGCTGAACGGTGATGTCGCTCCAGGCTTCGCTAACCCGCTCGTTTAGCGTTACTAGACCGTTGTATGTGCTCCAAAGCCATAGACCGGCTAGAACTACAACACCAAGAATTACCAATAGGACTACAGCGATGTCCATAACTTGCTCCTTTTGACGCAGGTGCGTCTTAGTTAAAGACTAAGACCGGTTGGCGACAGAAGTTGTTTCAAGCATCGCGCTCACAGCGAACATGTAGTTTGTGCCCCTTGTGGGACTCGAACCCACACTGTGACGATTTTAAGTCGTCTGCCTCTGCCATTGGGCTAAAGGGGCTTAAACGAAAAGGTCCGAATCTCTTCGGACCTTTTGCGTTTAGCTTGGTTACTTCTTTGGCTTGGACGCGTAGGTCTCAAACTGTAATCGCGGAGCCTTGGTGGCGCTGATGCCAACAATGTCGCGGCGAAGAAGGAAGTTCCAGATCCAGCCAGATGCTACGCGGATTTTGCGCTCCCACATTGGGATTGCTAGGCCGTGGTAGCCACGGTGCATGAACCAGGCGAGCAGACCCTTGACGGCCAGCTTCTTGTACTGGAACACACCAACACCGATACCTAAACCGGCAACGGCACCTAGAGGCTTGTGGAAGTACTCCTTGACGCCTTCGCCGCGGATAGCCGCAACTAGGTTCTTTGCAAGAAGCTTGCCCTGGCGAACTGCGTGCTGAGCGTTAGGAACACAGAAGCCGCCGACGCCGAAACCGCTGAGGTCTGGCACAGCTGATACATCGCCAGCAGTCCATGCACCAACGAGAACATCTTCGCCGTTGGTGACCTGAAGGGTTGGCTTCGCGGTGATGCGCCCGCGGTCGTCTAGCGGGAGGTCGGTGTTGCGAACGTATGGGTGAGCCATAACGCCGGCTGTCCAGACGATGACGTCAGACTCAAACGACTCACCGGTTGAAAGCTCAACCTTGCCGTTTGCTGCCGACTGAAGCTGAGTGTTTAGGTGAATCTGTGCGCCGCGGCGGTCAAGGTTGGCGATAACCCACTCGCTGGTTGCCTGAGAAACCTCAGGCATGATGCGACCCATTGCCTCGATGAGGTGAAAGTGCACGTCGTCGAATGTGAGGGTTGGGTAGTAGCGAAGCAGGTAGCTTGCAAGCGAGCGCATCTCGGCGAAGGCCTCGATACCGGCAAAGCCACCACCGACGACAACGAAGGTGAGTAGGCGATCGCGAGCGGCACCGGCAGGGAGGTTTGCTGCCTTGTCGAAGTTGGCGAGGATTCGGTTGCGAACCTCAACGGCCTCTTCAATGTTCTTAAGACCAATAGCCTGCTCGGCAACGCCCGGAATCGGGAACGTGCGCGACACGGCACCAGCGGTGACAACGATTTGGTCGTAGGTCTCTTTGTAAGGCTTTAGGCCGTCAACCTCGATGGTTGCAGTCTTCTTGGCGTGGTCAACGTTGGTGACCTTGCCGTTGACGATGTTGGTCTTGCGAAGGTGGCGTCGGTGCGAAACAACTGCGTGACGAGCCTCGATCGAACCGGCAACGACCTCAGGGAGGAAAGGCTGGTAGGTCATGTAAGAAAGCGGGTCGACAAGGGTGACCTCGGCCTCGTTCTTTCCGAGGTATTTTTCAAGTTTTAGAGCGGTGTAGAAACCGGCGTAACCGCCACCGACGATAAGGATTTTAGGCATGCTGTTATTTTACTTTCATTCCTGAGTTACTTAGACGACATCGACGTCGATGGCGGGTTTGCACTGGCAAACGTTTTGCTTCCAGCTGCAAAGTTCTAGGGCGGCGTCGCCAACCAAGTTGACGCCAGGGCCGGCTGCTAGCGCGTGACCGGCGAGCGCATGCAAGCACTTGACTCGTGTTGGCATGCCGCCAGCCGAGATGCCTTCAATCTCTGGCACATCGCCGAGCTTGGCGCGTTCGGCCAGGTACTGCTCATGGGCGTTCAGGTATTGCTTTGCGAAGTCTTCGTCGGCGGCTAGGCGGCCTTGCAGTTCAACCATCACACCTTCTGCCTCTAGACGCGACAGCGCTGCGGTTGCAGCCGGCAGGGTTAGGTAATACATGGTCGGGAATGGCGTGCCGTCGCTGAGGCGCGGCTTGGTTTGAACCACGATCGGGTTGCCACAGATGCAACGGGCGGCGATTGCGACGATGTCGCGCGCCTCGCGCTGAAGTTGCAGCGAAACAGAACGGATGTCGGCTTCGGTTACTGAGGTTAGGCTCACTGCTTAGCCGCCAAAGGCTTTTCTACGCCGGCACGAACAACGGTTTCGACAAGCGAACCCATCCAGTCGTTTTTGGTGGCACTGATCTTGGTGGTGATGTCGGTGTAGTTGGTCTTGGCAGCGAGAGCTTCGCCAACGGTTCCGGTTACGTCTGCGTCACTCACCACATTGGCGTCCATGACGACGTATGAAACCTCGCCGGGCATTACGTAAAACAACCGGTTGCGTGCCTGAGCGCGCACAAATGAAGGGTCATTCCAGCGGTTGCGCTGCACCTGCATCTCTTTGAGTGCGTCCTTGCGTGCTTGCACCTGAGATTGGAGATCAGAAATGGCTTGGCGTTGCTCAAACCAGAGCTGAACTTGAGGAGCGAGAGTGAAAATACCCAGAACGATCATCACAAGCACTGCGATCGTCTGGGCATTCATGGTCATTCCGCGAAGTAACTCGGCACGTTCGGCTGTAGCCGAAGGTTTGCGTGCGCCGCCGGCAGGCCGGGTTGGCTTGCGCGGTGACGACACGATCTAAACCTCTTGCTTACTTGTTGAAACGTGGGAAGGCGTTGCGGCCAGCGTAAACGGCAGCGTCGGCAAGTTCTTCTTCGATTCGAAGGAGCTGGTTGTACTTAGCAACACGCTCCGAGCGGGCTGGTGCGCCGGTCTTGATCTGGCCTGCGTTGGTGGCAACGGCTAGGTCGGCAATGAAGGTGTCTTCGGTCTCGCCCGAGCGGTGAGAAATGATTGCCTTCATGCCATCGCGCTGAGCTAGCGAAACGGCGTCGAGGGTTTCGGTCAAAGTGCCGATTTGGTTAACCTTCACCAAGATGGCGTTACCAGCTTTTAGGTCGATACCCTTCTGTAGTCGAGCAGGGTTGGTCACGTAGAGGTCGTCGCCTACAAGCTGGACCTTGGCACCAAGTTCGGCAGTCATCTTGGTCCAGGCAGCCCAGTCGTCTTCGGCCAGTGGGTCTTCGATCGAAACCAGTGGGTATTTAGCAACGAGGTCGGTGTAGTAGGCAATCATT
>CANGNZ010000021.1 GCA_947455435.1 Microbacteriaceae bacterium | reverse complement strand
GATAGCTCAGTGGTAGAGCACTTCCATGGTAAGGAAGGGGTCGACAGTTCAATCCTGTCTCGGGGCTCTGCGGCTGGGTAGCTCAGGTGGTTAGAGCACACGACTCATAATCGTGGGGTCGCGGGTTCGAGTCCCGCCCTAGCTACAGCCGTTGCGATGTTAAAAACCACCAGTCCCCTTAGGGGTTCCGAGCCCTGTCGGGCCATCCCAACCAATAGCCGCAGAGCAGTAAAGCGCGCAGGTTCCGTTAGCCCCAGAAACCACATCGTGCAACGCCTTTTGGCTACTCCAAACCAGCTCACCACCCGTTAACTTGCCTCCGGCTACACCGAGCGTGTTGTGCTTAGCCGCAAACAAGCCGGCCACGATTGGGGCTGAGGCACTCGTGCCGCCAAAGACCAACCATTCGCCGTCAAAGAACACCGCAACGCCCGTGGCCGGGTCGGCAACCGCAGCGACATCGGCTATCGCCTTGCCTTGGCAGTGCGTTTTTGCCGAAAGTTGCCACTCGGGTGCAGGCCCGCGCGCGCAGCCGCTACCGGAGCCCTTCCAGGCGCTTTCACTCAAATAGTTGCCCGAATCCTTGGTGAACAGGCTCGTGCCACCAACGGCAATCACGTGTTTGAAGGAGGCTGGCGAAGAAACTCCGAAGCCTGAATCGCCCGAGGAGGCGACGACAGTGATGCCGTGGGCGAAGGCGTCTTCATAGCCCTGAAACGGCTTCTCGCTGACCTCAGGGCCCCCATAGGAGTTGCTGATGGCCACCGTTCCGGGCAGAGCAACGGCCTGCTCAACCGCCTTGTTGAAGTCTGCGAATGAGGTCGAGTCTGCCTCGACCACGGTGATCGAACAGCTCGTGCACATGGCGCTCGCAAGTTCGACATCCATCACGGTTTCTTGAGCCCAACCAACGTCGTTGGTTGCTCCAACAGAAGGAGTGCCGTCTTGGTGCACCTGCCTAAAACATGAGGCGCCCGCGACGGGCGAGTTGGTGCAATCGGCGAGCGGAGGCAAACCCCATGTGCCTCGGTAATAATTCAGGTCGGCAAAAGCGCTTGCCGCGTGGAATGCGTCCACGAGGACAACGGTGAAACCCTTCGCCCCCTTTAGGCGCACCCCATAGGCCTTGCGGAGGGCATCTAGCCCAAACACCGAACGGCCCGAAGGTTCGAGCAGCGCTGAGGGAGAAGAGACGTGAGGCACGACGCCGTCGATCAACAGATTGCGCCTAATCGCGAGGCAGCCGGCATGCCCGCGAGTGACTTTGGCGCAGGTGTGAACATCGTGCGCGCGCACGTGGTGTGCGGCAGCCGAAGCCACCGAACCGCTGAAGCCAAAAAGCAGCCCCACCGAGAGAAGAGAAATAACAAGTTTTGAAGGTTTAAGCATTCGGCAAGGCTAGGCAAGCCAGGCGCTCGCCGAAGGGCACAAAAGCCTTCTGTTGATAACCCGTTCGTTTACGCTTGAACCATGGTTAATCCAAACGTTGAGGGCAAGCAATACCCCGCCACCGAGGCCTATCTGGTCGGTCGCGAAAAGATCCGCGAATTCGCCCACGCGGTTATGTCGAGCAATCCTTTGAACTTCGATGTCTTGCCAGCGCAGGCAGCCGGTTACGAAGACATCATCGCTCCACCAACATTCGCCGTTGTGATTCAGGAGCGCAGCCTGGCCACGGTGCTCGCCGACCCAGAGGCCGACATCGACTTTTCGCGCGTGGTTCACGGCGACCAGCGTTTCGTTCACGTGCGTCCGATTGTTGCCGGCGACGAGCTAACCAGCGTGCTCTCGGTCGCCAGCGTGAAGTTTGTTGCCAACCTGTCGATGATCACCTTCAACACCGAGATCTTCGACGCTAAGAAAGAGCTTGTTTGCACGGCGATTTCTACGCTGATCGTTAGGGGAGAAGAATGACCCACATCAACATCGCCGGCCTAGAGGTTGGCCAAGTTATCGGTAGCAAAGAGTTTCTGCTCACCCGCGACAGCCTCATTCGCTACGCAGGTGCTTCGGGTGACTTCAACCCGATTCACTACCGCGACGACTTCGCCAAGTCGGTTGGTCTGCCTGGTGTGATCGCTCACGGCATGCTCACCATGGGTGTCTCGGTGCAGGTGGCCGTCGACTGGGTCGGCGACCCTGGCAAGGTTTCTGACTACTCGACCCGTTTCACCAAGATGGTCGATGTAGACGTCACGGATGGCGCTGTGCTCGTCGTAACCGGCAAGATCGCCGAAATCGACAACGAAAAGAACGAGGTTCGAGTTGACCTCACCACGATGTTTGGTGAAGTCGCCGTGCTCGGCAAAGCCCAGGTTCGAGTGCGCCTCTAACGAATGACAAAACTTAGCGAGCTCACCACCATGCGAGTAGGCGGCCAACCCGCCGAACTACTCGTTGCTCGCTCCCGCGACCAGCTGATCGAATTCGCACTCGGCGTTTGGCAAAGCGGTGACGACTGGCTGGTCCTCGGTGGCGGCAGCAACATCGTCGCAGCCGACGACCTGAGCGACCTCAAAGTCATCAAGGTCGAAAACACTGGTATCGAACGCAACGGCAAGCTGCTCAAGGTTCAAGCCGGCGAAAACTGGGACGCCTTCGTGGCATTCACCGTAGAACAGGGGCTTAGCGGTGTCGAGGCACTCAGCGGGATACCCGGCACAGTTGGTGCAGCACCGGTGCAAAACATCGGCGCCTACGGCCAAGAGGTTGCCGACACGATCACCCGCGTCGAGTTTCTCGACTACGCCACCCGCACGCTTGAGATTCTTGAAAACAAGGACATCGAGTTTGGCTACCGCGACAGCATCATCAAGCGCGGCAAGGTCGGCGTGATCACCTGGGTTGAGTTTGAGCTCACCGAAACCCCGAGCAAACTCGACCGCCTCACCGAAGCGGTTGGCAAAGAGGTTTCGACGCCAAAAGAGATTCGCGATGCAGTGCTCGAAACCCGCGCACAAAAAGGCATGGTTCTAAACGCCCAGGACACCGACACCCACTCCTGCGGTTCGTTCTACACCAACCCAATCGTCAGCCCGCAGTTCGCGGCGACCCTGCCGATTGAAGCCCCGCGCTGGGAGCAGCCAGACGGCCGCGTGAAGATCAGCGCAGCCTGGCTAATTGAACATTCCGGAATCGGCAAGGGTTTTGCGCTAGGCCAGTCGAGGGCGGCAACGTCGAGCAAGCACTGCCTAGCAATCACCAATAAGGGCAGTGCAAGCGCGCAAGACGTCGTTGAATTGGCACGCTTTATTCAAACCCAGGTCTCGAATCGCTATGGCATCAACCTGGTGCCAGAGCCGAACCTGATCGGTTTCTAACAACCCTTGTTTAGGTAATGCATATGCATTACTATGTGGCTATGGAAGACAAAAAGCCGCTGGTATCCGCCGAATCTACCCTCACCGATCGCTACCAAACCACGATCCCCGAAGTTGTCCGTAAGGCGCTAGGCCTCGGCAAGCGCGACAAGCTCGAGTTTCTGCTAGATGAAACCGGCGCAGTTCGCATCAAGAAGGCAAGCGAGCCCGAGGAACACCTTGACCCAACTCTCATGGCTTTTCTTGATCTGCTTGCGAAAGACATCGAGCAGAACCCGCATAACCTTCGTGAGGTCGATGACTCTTTCTGGTTGGCAATCGACAAACTCACCGAGGGAGTCGAAGTAGACATGGACGAAAAAGTGGATTTTGAGCCTGGGGAGAATGACGACTGGCTTTACCCAGACATCAAGCCATGAACCCACCTGTCAATAGTTGGCGCATTTTCATTCACGAAGCTCTAGAAACACAGTTGGCGAAACTCGCTGGCTCAGTTGCCTGGATGCATGTAGCTGAGCAAACGACCAGCAAAAACAATCGCCACAAGAAAGTTCTAAAGAGCATCAAGCGAGCCATGTACGAGTCTGTTCCTGCCGCTCCTGGCCGAATCGAACATCGACTTGGGCACTCGATCGGACGAGAACACACTGCTTGGTTTCGCGTGAAGGTCTTGCAGCAGTTCAGGCTCTTTTACCGCTACGACAGCGCGCAAAAAATCATTGTTTATGTCTGGGTGAACGACGAGGAGTCTTTGCGGGCCTATGGCTCAAAAACGGACGCCTACGCGCTGTTCAAGAAAATGCTCGATAGCGGTTATCCGCCCGGGACTTTCGACGAACTGCTCGAGCAGTCGCGCGAAATCTAGTTGCCGGCGAAAAGCTTCTGCAGGCGCTGGATTCCCTCAAGTAGCGGGCCATCGCCAAGCGCGTAACTCATGCGCACGTAACCCGAAGGCCCAAACGCTTCACCAGGCACGAGAGCAACTTCGGCTGCATCAAGAATGTAGTCGCAAAGTTCTAGCGAGGTGTTGATCATCACGCCGCCCCACTCGCGCCCGAGCAAGCCAGAAACATCTGAGTAAACATAGAACGCGCCCTCTGGCATTGGAGCAACCCAGCCAGGGATCTTGTTGAGCTCTGCAACCGCAAGCTTGCGGCGGCGGTCGAAAGACTCACGCATGGCCAAAACTTCGTCCTGCGGGCCAGTCAACGCCGCAATAGCTGCGCGCTGCGAGATGTTCGAAACGTTCGAAGACAGGTGCGACTGCAGGTTTCCGGCAGCCTTCATCGCGTCCATCGGGCCAACCATCCAGCCCAAACGCCAACCGGTCATCGCGTAAGACTTGGCAACACCGTTCACCAAAATGGTGCGGTCAATCATCTCAGGCACCGCTTCGGTAACCGAGACAGCCTTGACGCCGTCGTAGGTGAGGTTCTGGTAAATCTCGTCAGAGATGATCCAGATGCCGTGCTCGTGAGCCCAGCGACCAATCGCCTCAACTTCGCTGCGCGAATAAACCGAACCGGTTGGGTTCGAAGGTGAGCAGAACAAGAGAACCTTGGTCTTTGGCGTGCGAGCAGCCTCAAGCTGCTCAACGGTCACCTTGTAGTTCTGGCCTGAACCAGCAAAGACCTCGACGGTCACGCCGTCGGCCAAAGCAATCGCCTCGGGGTAGGTAGTCCAGTAAGGCGAAGGCAGAATGACCTCGTCGCCGGGGTTCAGCAAAACCTGGAATGCCTGATAAACGGCCTGCTTGCCACCGTTGGTGACAACCACCTGTGCAGCGGTGTATTCGGTGCCGGAGTCTTGCTTGGTCTTGGCGACAATCGCTTCGCGCAGCTCA
Organism: Microbacteriaceae bacterium; assembly: GCA_947455435.1. GTDB lineage: Bacteria > Actinomycetota > Actinomycetes > Actinomycetales > Microbacteriaceae > Rhodoluna. The sequence continues at coordinate 18,119 of CANGNZ010000021.1, read as the reverse complement.
GGCAAACCGATCGCCGGTGTGTAGCGGTGGTTCTTCGGGTCGCGTGCGGCCACAACAGCAGCCTCAACAATCTGCTCAGGGGTGGCAAAGTCTGGCTCGCCAGCCGCATAAGAGATCACTGGGCGACCAGCGGCCTGCAAGGCTTTGGCCTTCGCATCGACCTTTAGGGTCGCCGATTCGGCGATGGCGGCAATTTTGCTTGAGATACGCGAAGAGTCCATAACAACAGCCTAGCGAAACCAAAATGCAACAAATGAACTATTCGTCTAGGCGAACAAAACGAGGTAGGTTATGCGTAACGGCTCGAAGAAAGTTGCCCAATTGAATAGCAAACGCACATTTAGGAACTCACTTGTTTCAATGCTTGCAGGCGGTGCATTTCTAGCAACCGCGCTTGTAGGTCAGCCTGCCCAGGCCGATGCCTGCACCACTGGCGGCGACGGCAGCGCAGGGAACCCTTTCGTGATCTGCACACCTGGCGATCTTCAGGCTATGTCGAGCAATGTTTCGTCGGATCACTACGTTTTAGGTGCCGACATTGATTTGTCGCACACCATTTGGTCATCCTTCGACCTTCAGGGTGAGCTAGATGGAGCCGGCCACTCGATCTCAAACATGCATGTAATTGATGACCACGGGAGTAACACCGGACTGTTCAACACGATGCGACAAGGATCGTATGTAAAGCGGTTGTTCGTGAAAGATGCAGAGGTACGTGTTTACTACGACGGCTATGCGGGCATCCTTGCCGGGTATGACTACGGCACAATCGACCAGGTAAAAGTCACGGGCAACATCTATACCGACAGCCAGTATTCGAGCGGTCTTGTCGGCAGCGTATTCGGCGGATCCATCACTAACGTAGACGCGCGAGCGAATGTAATCACAACAACTAACACAGGTTATGCAGCCGGTATCACGCCATTCGCCGAGGGTGAAGTTGGCATGCCTCCTCTAACCGAAGCCACTGTGGCCACGTCTCTGTTCACTGGAACCATTCACACGAACGCACCTATTGGCACTGTGATGAGCAGCATGCCGGCCTGGGATATCAACGGAAATAACATGCCAATGCCGACATGTTCGATGGCTCATCAGCTTTATTCGGTTGACTCCGCCTTCGAAAACCCAAGTGACGATAGAGCATGTGGTCCAAACGAAATGGACATGAACACTAACCAAATGTCGTCAGATACCTCAAATCATCTTTCGGTTTCGGATCTGAAGACTGTCACGCAGGCTGACCCTCGCTTCAGTGGTTACAGCAACTCGATTTGGGATTTCGGTAGCGCCACCACATTCCCTCACCTGGTGATCTTCCCAGAGGCACCAGACCAGCCGGGTGTCGCAACCGTTACCCACTCGTCGGGTTCGGTTGGCATCACCTTTGTTGCTCCTTCGTACAACGGCGGATCTGCGATCACCGGCTATGACGTCCAGGTCATGCCAGTAGGTGGCACTGTTTGGTCAGGTGTGGGCATCACCGAAACCCCGACCACTGGTGCGCTTACAGGCTTGCCAAATGATGGTGCAAAGTACCTTTTCAGATACCGCGCGGTGAACGCGTATGGCGTTAGCGAATGGGCTCCTGTTAGCAACACAGACTTTGCCTCGACCACCCCGTCAGCCGTTGGTTCGGTCAGGGTTACCTCGGCCAAGAAAGCTGTGAAGATCACTTTCACTTCCTCGACCAATAATGGCGGTGCTCCGGTTACTCAGTACAAGGTTCGATTCTTCAAGAAAGCCAATGCAACGGCGGCTTGGAAGACTCTGACGGTAACCAAACTGACCGCGACCCTCGCCAAGCTGACCGCAAAAACCAAGCTTTGGGTTTCGGTTGCCCCGGTAAACCGCGACGGCATTGGTGCTTGGTCGACCAAATTTGCAGTGACGGTCAAGAAGTAAGTTGTCTGCAACCTTTTTCCCTTTGCTTTTTGGAGGGTTTTCGGGCTAAACTCCTAGAAGGAAGTTGACAACTTCGAGAGCCTAATCTGGCAAATAAATCATTCTTAGATTCAATCTAGAAGTGTGTCCGTCGCAAGGCGGTCTCGAAGGTGTTGATGCCCGTTTAGGGTGGTGGCTCAATTGGTAGAGCAGCGGTCTCCAAAACCGCAGGTTGCAGGTTCGAGTCCTGTCCGCCCTGCAAGGCCCTAAGGCTGTTAAGAAAAGAAGGAAGACTCATGACTGATGAGCTAGAGGTTTCAGAAAGCCTCGTAGAGAAGGCAAAGGCTGACCGCGCCAAGCGTGGTTTCTTTGGCCGCTTCCCGCTGTTCTTTAAGCAGGTTTGGTCAGAACTCAAGAAGGTCTCGCGCCCAACCTGGGCCGAGCTTCGCAACTACACCGGCGTAGTCCTCGGATTCGTCGTCGTGGTCATGGCCCTCATCAGCTTGCTCGACTGGGGTTTTGCCCAGCTAGTAATTTTCGCTTTCACCCCATCGAAGTAATTCAAGAGTTTTAGTAAGGAACCCAAATGACTGACGAGATTCGCGACGACTTCGCTCAAGAGATCGCCGACGCCACCGAGGAGACCCTCGAGGTTATCGACGCACCTGAGACCGCAGACGGCGAAACCGCAGACGACTTCGAGCTTGCTGCCGAAGAAGAAGCAGTTCACGTCATCGACGAAGCAGAAGTAGAACCCGAAGCAGAAGTTGCCGCAGAGCCAGAAGCCCCTGCAGCCGCCGAGAGCGACGACCCTTACGACCAGTTCTTCGCAGACTTCAAGGCTCAGCCAGGCAAGTGGTACATCATCCACTCATACGCCGGCTACGAGAAGCGCGTAAAGCAGAACATCGAAAACCGCAAGCTAACCGTTGAGGGTGGCGACGACGTCCACCAGATCGAGGTTCCGCTTGAAGACACCGTCGAGATCAAGAACGGCCAGCGCAAGCTAGTCACCAAGGTCCGTATTCCTGGTTACGTGCTTGTTCGCATGGACATGACCGATGAATCATGGGATCTAATTCGCCACACCCCAGCCGTAACCGGCTTCGTTGGCAACTCGATGAACCCGAGCCCACTTCGCCCAAACGAGGCATTCGCAATGCTGAAGAAGTGGCTATTCGAGCTTCCTGAGGAGGCAGCAGCAAAGGCAGCCGCCAAGGGCGTTGCCGTCAAGGGCAAGTCACGCGCTGTACCAATCGTGGTCGACTTCAAGCTTGGCGAAAGCATCATGATCCGCGACGGTTCGTTCGCTGGTCTGCCAGGCACCATCAGCGAGATCAAGCCAGAGAGCGGCAAGCTCACCGTGCTTGTTTCGCTGTTCGAGCGTGAGACCCCAGTCGAGCTTATGTTCGACCAGGTCGGCCCACTCAGCTAAGACTTAACAAACTAAACAAAAAGGAAAACAAATGGCACCGAAGAAAAAGATCACCGGCATGATCAAGCTTCAGATCCAGGCGGGCGCTGCTAACCCAGCACCACCGATTGGTCCTGCACTTGGCCAGCACGGCGTGAACATCATGGAGTTCTGCACCGCGTACAACAACGCAACCGCAGACCAGCGCGGAAACGTGATCCCAGTAGAGATCACCGTTTACGAAGACCGCTCGTTCACTTTCGTTCTAAAGACCCCACCAGCAGCTGAGCTAATCAAGAAGGCTGCAGGCGTCGCCAAGGGTTCAGCAACCCCTCACACCGTGAAGGTTGCAACCCTTACCCGCGAGCAGGTTCTAAAGATCGCTGAGCAGAAGATGTCTGACCTAAACGCCAACGACGTTGAAGCAGCAGCACTCATCATTGCAGGCACCGCCCGCAGCATGGGAATCACCTGCGAGCTCTAAGCCCGCAGTAGCAACAAACACGCAACAAAACCAAATAGTCGTGGGAGAACCGGGCGCGGTTCGTCTGACCACTACTGTGACCTAACAAAGGAATAACAGCATGGCAAAGCGCAGCAAGGCCTACTTGGCCGCAGCAGAAAAGATCGTAGAAGGCAAGTTCTACACCCCAGCCGAGGCAGTCACGATCATTCGTGAGACCGGTTCGTCGAAGTTCGACAGCACCATCGAGTGTGCAGTCAAGCTTGGCGTTGACCCTCGCAAGGCAGACCAGATGATCCGCGGAACCGTTTCGCTTCCGCACGGAACTGGTAAGACCGCACGCGTTATCGTGTTCGCAACTGGTGCCGCAGCAGACGCTGCAGTTGCAGCCGGTGCCGACGAGGTCGGTGGCGACGAGCTAATCGAGAAGGTTGCAGCTGGTTGGGTTGACTTCGACTCTGCAGTTTCGACCCCAGAGTTCATGGCCAAGGTTGGTCGTCTAGGTAAGGTTCTCGGACCTCGCAACCTGATGCCAAACCCTAAGACCGGTACCGTAACCCCAGACACCGGTAAGGCTGTTGCAGACATCAAGGGCGGAAAGATCGAGTTCCGCGTTGACAAGCAGGCAAACCTTCACTTCATCATTGGTAAGGCTTCGTTCACCAAGGAGCAGCTAGGCGAGAACCTAGGTGTTGCACTCGACGAGATCCTGCGCCTCAAGCCTTCGAGCTCGAAGGGCCGTTACGTTCAGAAGATCGCTCTATCGACCACCTTTGGTCCGGGCATCTTGATCGACGCAAACAGCACCAAGGTTGAGTTCTAAACTCTAAAAACACAAACTCAGTGATGAGGGGATCGGGGCAAAACGCCCCGGTCCTTTCGTCTTCTTTGAAAGGTTGGGATATTGTCACAACACGCGTTTGGCGCAGCTACTCTTCTTGATTCGAAAGACCCAATGGGCTTGCGCTCTAGCGCACCCCTGCTAGACGCGTGGATTCGCGACATGGAGACCGACAGGTCACCGTTTCAGATCCCCGGCCACAAAGGCCGCTTAGACCTCACCGGAGCCGTGGTTGATGGCGACATCCCAGTGCTACCCGGCAACCACCCCCACAGAATTTCACCGAGCCTCATTCTCGAGGCCGAAGCCCTTGCCGCCAACCTGTGGGGCGCAGACCTCTGCCGTTTCGGTGTGAACGGCTCGAGCGGCTCAAACCACGCAGCCGTTATGGCCGTTGCCGGCCCCGGCGACAAAGTCATCGTCTCAAGAACCCTGCACAAATCGGTAGCCGTAGGCCTCGTCTACGCGGGTGTAACCCCGATCTGGGTGAAGCCGCTGATCAACCCAGAAACCGGCCTGCCCGAATACCTCCCGAGCACAACCCTCAAAGAGGCGCTCGAACAACACCCCGACGCAAAAGCTGTGCTGATCGGTGAACCAAGCTACGTAGGCACCATGAGCAACATCCCAAGACTCTCGGCAGTCACCCACGAATACGGCATTCCTCTAGTGGTTGATGCCGCCTGGGCCGCCCACTACGGCTTTCACCCAGAACTCCCGAACCACCCACTCTCTGAAGGCGCCGACATCGTCGTAACCTCCGCCCACAAAACCTTGCCGAGCTACTCGCAGGCGAGCTTCGTGCTCGTCAACAAGAACTACGTCGACCTCGCCCGCTTTAACAAGATGTTCGATGCCACCCAAACCACCAGCATGTCTGGCCGCATTCTCGCCAGCATCGACGCCGCCCGCGCGCTTCTTGAACGGCACGGGCACGAACTTATCGACCCGATCATCGACGCCACCGAGCGCGGCCGCGCCACGCTCACCAAGGCCGGCATCCAGGTTATCGACGGCGAATACATCGACCCGCTCAAGCTCGTGATTCTGCTCAGCTCTTGCGGAGCCGACGGAAACAAGGTCGAGCAAGACCTCCTCAACGCCAACATCGACGTCGAGATGGCCAACCGCGACCTGATTATTCCGATGATCACCTTCGCCGACACCCCTGAGCGCATCGACGACCTGATCAGTCGAATCATCGAAAGCGTCAACAACCACAAAGGCGAACCCCGCCCAATCGAGATCGCAGCCAGCTTCAAGATCGAACCAGACGTCGTCGTGAGCCCTAGAGAAGCGTTCTTTGCCGGCTATGAAGTAGTCGACGCCAAAGACGCAGTTGGCCGAGTATCAGCCGAAATGATTTGCCCCTACCCACCGGGCGTCCCAGTGCTGAGCCCGGGCGAACGAATCACCCAACAAGCTCTAGACGCACTATTTCAGGCAAGAGACTCAGGCGTGAGAATCGCGTTCGTTGCCGACCCAACCCTCAAGACCCTCAAGGTGCTACCGAACTAGTCATAAACCGCGTCGCGTTTGCCGACGTGGATCACTTCGATCAACAAGTACTCTTCGAACGGCTCGCAAATAAGACGGTACTTAGCAACCCTGAACCTATAACAGCCGGCCCAGTTACCCTTCAGAGGCCTAGCCAGGCTCAGCGGGTCAGGGTGGGTTCGCAGAGCGGCAACGTAATCATTGATTAGGTTCTGCGTCGCTGGATCCAGCTTTTGTAATTCCTTTGTCGCTCGTTGCAGAAACACTATTTTCCATTGCTTTTCGCCCAAGGTATTCACCCAACATTTCTTGAGGGATCCCCGGCCCTGCCTCTCGGCCGCCTTCTGCAACAAACTCCTTATACATAATCTCCAAGAGCATCTCTTCTTCGAGATCGTCTAGCCCTTGACGAATGAGTTTCTTAACAAACCAGGTCTTGGTGCGGCCAGTCTTCTCGGCCATCATCGTGAGTCGATCGTTCAGATCATCCGAAATGCGCAAAGTCAACATAGCCATAAGTCTCTCCTGTATTACATGTAATACAGCAAGAGTAAATCCACTCAGTGGATAAGTAAACCCCTAGAGATACTTGGCAACCAAAGGCGCAACACGAGAAGCAAAACCAGCCGAAACAAAAGCCTTAATCGCCTTGCGCCCAAAGCGACGAGCAGCCACAGCATTGCCCGAAGCAAAGGCAACATCAGCGCGCACAGCCAAAGCATCACCCAAACACAGCGACGCATCAACCGACAAACCGGTAGCAATAACCGTCATTGCCGCAGCATCGGCATCAGACATACGACCCAAACGTAAGTAAGCAACCGCCAAAGACTGCAAAACCGCAGGGAACCACACCGAGTAACGGTTGGTCGGGTCGCGATCTAGCGGCTCATAAACATCAACAACCTGCTGCCATGCCTCACGAGACTCATAGATGCCACCCAACAAAACAGCAGCGCTAGCACCCAAAGCCGAAGAACCAACCGAACTCAAACGCGAAAGCGCTGAACCCAAAACCAACTCGGCATCGAGGTCGTTGCCCATCGCCATGTAGTTCTTGGCCTGGTGAAACATCGCCTCGGTCGCGGTGTCGGCAATCTTGAACGAGTCAAACATCGGGATAACGCGCTTATAAAGCTCAGCAGCCTCAACCCAAAGACCCAACCCAGACTTCGCCTTAGCGATCTCCAAATCAACACGCAAACGGTGCTTGATCTTGGCCTTGTAGCGCTTCAACGACTGAATCTGCATAAGTTCATCGAGCGCCTCAGAGTGGCGCCCAAGCAGGTTCAGAGCCTTCGCCATGTTGAACTGAGCGCGCTCAGCCTCGCGGCCTTGGTCAACATAAACGGCAAGGTTGTGCGCCTCTGTAGCCGCCACCAAAGCCCCGGCGTAGTCGCCCTGATCCATCAGAATCGCAGCGAGCTCTTGATCGCCCATGACGATAGGGAAGTCCTCGCCAGAGTCGCGGCCCTCCTCAATAGCAGCGCGAGCCAACTCTGCCGCCAACGAGTAGTTCGAAATCTTGCGAAGCGAGCGAATGTAGAAGTTGCGAATCCACGGCAGCGAGTGCGAGCCCTGAGTCTTCGCCAACTCATACGCCACCCCGTAATACTGGGCCGCGTTCTTGTGGTCCTTCTTGCGCTTATAGATCAGCGCAATGCAGGTGATGTTGTTCAGCTCGTTGTCGTCGTCCATCACCTGGCGCGAATACTGCGCCCCCTTTAGGTGCACCTCCAAAGCACGATCGAACTCCTTGGCATTGGCCAGCGCCCAACCCAACCAATAAGCACAAATGCCTGCGTCTCCCAAAGACCCCGAAGCCTCAAAAAGAGTGAAAGCCTCTTCAAGATAGATCGGTGCCACGTTGTCGTTGTGGTTCACGTGAATAAGAGCAATCGCCTTGGTGCGCAACGCCTTAGCGCGAACCAGTGGATCCTTCGACGAAAGATCCGCCTCCAGCTGGGCTTCCTCAGAGTCGTTTTCGAAGTCATCAAAATCTGACATAAAGGCCTCCTGAGGGCAAAAAAGTGAAATGGGTGGAAGGTAATGATGAACCCACCCACCGACATTTATCTTCCAGACACGCCAAGAATTTGTGAGCCGTGGGCGAAATCAGGGAAACGGACGCTACTTACTACGACTCACCAAGAGGTAGGGAACTAGTAACAACCTGACCGCAACCCACCTAGAAGTGTAGGGAAAGAGATTTTCCTTTTCGTGGCTCTCCAGAAGATGAGGGAACTGAAAACAAACCCCTAGTCAACCCACCCACAATTAGGGAAACGGTAATTCCTTAGCATGGCTCACCTAACAGGGTGGAGAACACGCACTAGGGAACTGACAAATCACCCCTAGCCAGTAGACGGATAGATGAAGCAACTCTCGACCGAAAAGGAACAACACATGCCAAACGAAACAAGCCAGCTAGTCACAAGGAGTTCATGGGTAAGCAAAAACCACAGACACGCGACCAAGCAAATCAACGAGGCTACCTGCGTGATTTGCCAGGTTACTTTCGTAGACGACCCGAATGTTTATGTCGAGCCAACGTTCGAGGATGCCTGCGAAGTTTGCGACATAGTCGGCCAATGCGACTTCACTTGCTCCCGAACTGCCTCCCTTGAAGGGTTGCCAGCCTTTGGCAGTGCAATCAACGCAAGGTTTGATGAAGAGCTCTGAATTCGCTATTAATGCAGGGGTATTTCTACCCATCACATGCCGAAAACCGCTTCAGATCAAGGGAAGGACTCAAAATAATCGCCAAAATGTAGCCCAAAAAAGCCTCATAACTTTACATAACTAAAAAACCCACCAAAAGAAATGAGCAAATGAACAAATTCACCATCGAACAGACCATGACAGTTCTAATGACCATGGATCTTCACCCAGACAAAAAGCTTTACCTCCACCTGGCTCAGAACTTCGACACCCCACGCCAGGGGCTCTTCAGGGCCTGCAAGCAAGCCATCTTGCTCGACGCCATGGGTTTCGACTGGGACACCACCGAGGTCAAGCTCCCCAACTACATCTCTTTCATCGGTCAAGAGAAAGTGGTCATGCGCAAACTGATCGAACTCAACCACCTGCAGTGGTTCCTGAAAGACACCGAAGACAACGACAGATTAATGTCGGAGCCTTCGGTTACTATCGACCTCGCTGCTCAAACCAGCGAAGCAATACAAAAGCAAAAAGAACAAAGTGAGCTGGGAGAGTGGGAATAAAAATGACCAAAAATGTCTTGAACAATCTCGTAGCAAGCGTCACCCCCAAGCATCCCCTGCTAACCCAGGACTTGATGCTCGGCAGGTGCATAACTAAATAACACGTATCAAGAGGTAGAGCCCGGGTTCGTTCCCGCTACCGCTGCGAAAGCAGAGCAACCAGCCATTCCATCGGCAACGGTGCACAAAACGAAAAGAAACAAGATACGGCCGCAAGGCAAAACATAGATGGGGCATAGCCCCGGAAAGGGGCATTTTTATGCCTGAATTCTGCAAGTCCTATTTCCCCGGTCATAAAACCCACTGGATCCCAGCTACACGCGTCTATACCGAAACTCGGAGAATCCCGATCACGATTAAGCGCATCAAAGGCACCGAGTTCGAAATAACCCGGCAAAACCAGGAAACAAAAACCCTTCACCACCACGATCCCGTGCGATTGAACCGCTTCATAGCCAAGCACCCAAACGCTTTCAACGAGATTGATGGCACCGCCTTCATAACGTGCAAACTAAGCGGCTCAACCGCATGGTTCAACATGAGCCCAGAGCCCCTACAACCCTGCCCATACCAATCAAGGAGCGAAATGAGCGAAACCTACCTAAGCAGCAACATCATTGTCGGCTACAACAACGGAACAACCTGGCTGCTCAGCGACGAACGACCAGCAGACCTTAAAACCGAAGACATCCCCCAAGAAACAACTTTCGTGATCACCGCCTGTGACCCAAAGAGTGATCCAGCAACGCTCCAAGAGAACCACGTGAACACACTCGCCCTCGAGCAAGACCTCAAAAACAACAACCTCGAATACCACATCGGTTGGGGCAGCTCCGAAGATGGTCTTCATGCTGAACTCAGCTTCTGTGTTCCCGTCGCTGAACCAGAGGCGGTAGACGCCACCCGCCAACTACTCACCGAACTAGCCATCGATTACGAGCAGAACGCGATCTTCGAGATCACCGGCACCCGAGTAACCCTGGTGCCATGCCTAGACGCCCAAGCAACCGGCACGACAATCAAATACGCAACCTTGGTCGCCCAGCCGCAGAGCCACTTCAGGCAGCTACTCAACTCCCTCAGGTGGGTCGCTGAGGTCGACCCTAACGACCTCAAACAACTAAACAACATCATCGAGGAGGCCAAAAAGAATGCCTAAATACAACGACTCCATCATCAAAGACCTCAAAGCCAGGCAGAGAAGTCTTGAGAACTCCATCGAAACATCACCCGTCAAGTGGGCCTACAAAAACTCCCTTGAAGACGCTAAAACCCAGCTCGCCTTGGCCCAGAGAGGAGTCCACCGCATCCTCGACAACCAGTGCAACTGCGGCCTAATCGTCGAACGCTCCATCAAACACGGGCATCGCAACCACAAGACCAAAGTTCTAACCAACAACTTTGAACTCGTAATAACGCTCTAAATAATGTCCCACCCACCCATCACAATTAACCCCCACTCGCAAAGGAACCAATGACCTCACAAGTAGCCCTCATGAACCTCTACGGTGTCGCGCTAGCCTCAGACACCCTCGCATCACGCAAGGCCGATGACGGCTGGATCACCACCGAAGGCAACAACAAAATCTGGAGCATCACCGGTCACCAGGTTCAGGTGCTCCACTACGGCAACACCCTCCTCGGCGGAATCCCTCACAAGATCCAGTTCGAGGCATGGGTGAGAACCCTTACCAAGCCGCTGCCAAACATTCAGGCCTATGTAACGAGCTATAAGAACTACTGCGCAGGTCCAAAGAGCATCCACTCTCGCCAAGCCGAAGGCTTTGACCTTCGACGCGTCTTCAAAGACGCCCTCAACCGCCTCAACAACAAGGTCGAACCCGAGATCGCCAATCTCGACTCAACCCAAGACGAGGTTGAAAACCAAAACCGAATCCACAAGCTCCTCGCCGAGCAGGCCACCAGTTTCAGCAACTTCTACAAAAACTCCATCAAGTTCAACGGAGCAACCAAGGAGTGGCTCGAAGCCAGCATCACCAAGTTCAAGATCGACCTCAACGAGGTGATCGAAGAATGCTTCGACTACCCGGTGATCCCAAAGAACAAGACGATTCTCAAACGAGCGATGAAGAACTTCGCGCTAGCAGCTTGGGATATCCGCTCCGACACCAACCTCGTCTTCGTCGGTTTCGGCGCCAAAGACGAGTTCGCCGGCAGCCAACGCCTAAGAATCCGCGGCATCTATAACCAGAAGCTTCTCGCAATCACCGAGGACGCCCTCTATGTCAGCCCCGACGACATCGACTCCCGAGTCATCTATGCCGCCCAGGCCGACGCCATGAAGGCCCTCCTGCAGGGCTACCACCCTAGTTTCGGCGACTTCGTTGAATCAGTCGTCTCAAGAAACCTCGAACATTTCCTTGACGGCAAAAAGATGAACCGCCACTACGGCACAGAACTCTCCGACAAGATCACCGAAGAGCTTGCCGAGTTATCACGCAACACCTTCATCAACCCAGCCTTCAACGCCATCATGAACATGAGCCCAGAACAACTAGCCCAAGCAGCCAAAGGACTAGTAGTCATGCAGGCAGCCGCAGCCGGTATCGGCACTCAGACTCCAACCGTCGGAGGGCCAGTGGAAGTTTCGACGATAACGAAGCGGGATGGGGTGGTTCTTTGCATCTAAACGAAGAAAACACTCAAGAGTTTAGGTATTCTCAACTAGAAGGTAAGGGGGATCTTTTGTCATCTGAGAACAAAGAAATACTAATAGATACGACTCCACGCGAGTTGGTGTACGAGGGCTATAAGAACTGGGTTTATTCGCTCTGGTTTGCACTTGGAGAATTAGTGGACAACTCCATCACTAGCGCCTACCAGAATTGGGAGCGGCTTCAAGAAATTGAAGGTGGGGGATACCGCCTTCGGATAGACATCACTATTGACCAAGCCCAGCGGTTGCTTTCTGTAGAGGATAACGCAGCCGGCATTACTCAGGAGCAGTTCTCTAGGATCCTTGTTGCCGGCGAAAGGCCAGACGATCCTTCCGGGCTATCTGTTCACGGGGTGGGTATGAAGCTAGCCGCATTCTGGTGGGGCCGCACTCTTGCGATATACAGCAACCCCGTTGACAAGGAATACTCCGTGAGCGCACTCATGGACCTAGACGAAATGAAATCGAGGGGCGATGCGAATGCTACCTGCACGATAGGGAAACGTCTCATTGAATGGCATGGCACTCGGATAATCTTGCGGAACGCCTATGAGAACAGGTGGCCTGAGCCGAGCGAGTTGAATAATCTGTCGCTACTTCTTCGTTCGATGTATCGAGCGTTCACATTGAGCGAAGAAAAACCGGTGGATCTGTTTTTGAATGGCACGAGACTGGATTTTGAGCCTTTCCCGCTGCTTGAAGCCCCTTTCTGGAGGAATACATCTGGTCCCGTAGAAGACGCTGAACCAAAAGTTTGGCGTAGAGACGATTTTCAATTCACGACCAGCACGGGCAGAAGAATTTCTGGCTGGTATGGCATTTTTTCGCAGATCAAACGTGACTTGAGTGGTTTCTTTCTGCATTTTCGCGGTAAAGGCATGCAAGGTATCGGCTATGCGGGTTCAGCCGCCTTCAACTCCGAAGAAGAGTCTGAGGCGACCCAGTCAAATCAGTATTATCGCCCTCAGAGCGTTTTCGGCAGTTCAGAGACTTATAGATTTGGCCGCTTCACTGGAGAATTCGACATTACAGACTTTGGCAAAGCCGCCAGTACTGACTCGGCCGTTTGGAGTAAAGCAGAGGAACGGGAGTTTTTAGCCGCACTTGTAGAAGACATGAAGTCTGGAGACGAAAATTTTTGGACAATGGCGGCAATGTATCAGCCCCGAAAAGCTAGTCGCCTAAAGAAGGAAAAGGACGACGCTACTGTCTCTCCTGCCGAAATACGTGACCTTGGTGATCTGCTGTTCAAAGGCTGGCACGGGGATGGTGTTGTCCACGAAGATGACATAGAAGACTCCGATACCTCCATCACGCCGCTTCTCGATGAGCTTGAAGCAGAAGATATTGGCGAGATGGAGTTCGTCACCGTTTCCGATGAGGATGGTCATGACCACCTTGTCGTTTTGGAACTGGCTGAAAATCCAGAGCTGGAACTCTACAGTTTTTCAACTGATGCGGCTGACGGGAATCGACATGTGCTCCGATTAAACGTTGGCCACCCGGTTCTAAGGAAACTTCAGTGGTCAAGTAAATATGTGAGAGAGGCAGCACTGACAATGACCTTGCTCATGTCATTGCCAGAGATATTTCTAGCTGCGAGGGTTAATCGGAGCGCTTTTCGGGCGAAAATAAACGAAATGGCTCAGAGACTAGCCGAACGCGCTGGAAATTAAGGAATCGAATGACTGACGAAAAGGGCTTTTTCTCCGATTGGTCGCCGAAGGCCGAGCAGAAATCACTTCTAGATACTTACCTAACCAACCTCAAGGCTAAGTTTCTGGGTGATGACCCCGAGTACACCATTGACCACTGGGACAATTACCAAATCCACCTCGACAGACACTTCGAACGCTTGACAGGTTTTCTCAGTGAGCCCGGAGCATTCATCCAGAACCTTGTGCTTGGTAACGTTCAAGCAGGTAAAACGGGTCACCTTATGTCGTCAATCGCCTGGGCGCGTGACAATGATTTTCATCTTGTTGTCTTGCTAAACGGAAATAAAAATACGCTCAGCACTCAAACTTCAAAGCGAGTGCAGAAAGATTTAGGGGGAAAGGTAAAACTAATCTCCGTGCAAACTCAGCTGGCAAAGAGTCATGACGAATTCTCGCAGGAGCTTGTTTCGGCCATCACTGCAAGGAGAGATAAAGATGACGCGCCTCTGCCCGCCGCCGTTCTGATCAAAAATGCAGCACGACTTGATGGTTTGACTGAAACTCTCAAGGGTCTCTCTTCCGGGGGCCCGTCAAAAGCAATACGAGTTCTAGTCCTTGACGATGAAGCGGATCAGGCAAGCCCAGACACGAACACCTCCAAGAGACTCGTGAAAGCGCCAAGCATCAAGAGTGTGCACGAAGCATTGAAGCGACTTTCTGCGGCTGTTCATGGCAAGGTCGTCTACCTAAGCTACACAGCAACACCTCAGGCGATGCTCCATCAAGACCGAGACTCATTTATGACGCCGCGATTTTGCTCGGTGGTGCCTTCGGGGCCGTCGTACTTTGGGCTCAAAGATTTGCTTAGCACAAGAGGCGCCTTAGCGCCGGTTGATCACCTCGCAGAGCAAGTTGAGGGACAATCACCAGAGGAGAAAGAACTCAGAGTCCTCGAATCTGCATTTATCGAATTTCTAGTCAATTCTTGGCTCCATAGTGAACACGCGACGAAATTTCATGGCGGGTCACCCTGCACCTTGAAGTCTGTCCAAATGATGATTCACCCATCTGGACTCCAACAGTCTCATCGAGATTTTGCGAAGTTAGTCACAGGGCTGCGAAGAGACCTCGTGGACCTGCTCAAAGATGGAGACGGAAAAGCGTACTTCCTCGATGAAATTTTTACTCCGGTCTATTTAGATCGCTTGAAAAAGCTTGGCTTGGATTCCCAGGCCCAAAAATATGCGAGTGCTTGCATGGATTACGTTTTTGATCTTCTCGGCGACGAGAACAAACTTAGATTGAAAATCATCAACACGGATGCGCGACAGAGACTAGCTGCAACGGGTGATCAAGTTGACTTTTTGCCTTCAGAGGATAAGGAATGGAATGAAGCCCCCGCTTGGATACTTGTCGGCGGCGACATTCTTGGTCGCGGGTTAACCATTCCTCATCTCGTCACTACCTATTTTCTGAGAAACCCTAAAATTCCGACTTTTGATACGTCGGTCCAGCAAATGCGTTTTTGTGGATATCGAAAGTCGTATCGCGATATTGTCAGGGTGTTTGCGCCTACTGATGTTATTGAGGAATACAAGAACTACCTAGAGTCGGATCATTTCTTGCGCCAGATGGCCGAAGAGTGGGATCAAGCGGGTCGAGATCTAAAGGAAGACCCCCCGACAGTTATTCACTTGAGCCCGAAGGGCTCGAAGGCCAAGGCCGTGCGATCAAATGTCACATCGGTTTGGGTGCAACGAAAGAGCGCGTCGAGTGATGGATTCATTAAATTAGACGCCTTGCAGACTCACCGAGAGTTTTTGAACAGTTTAGACGCACTCGCAAGACTGTTCGGAGCCGAAGTAAAAGGAAAAGAGCCAGTAGGCACGAAGGTTGAGCTAAGGAAGGTAATCAAGTTCCTCAAAGATCCGGCCTTCGGAAATGCCTCTAGAGAGAATCTTGTCGCACTTGATGCCATGGTCGAAAACTCAGCGTTCTTTGAAGGTCTCGATCAAATGATCGATGTTTACTTCGATTGGCAGGATGAGGCTTTAAGAATTGAACAGTTGCGCACCTCACTGCACACGATTTTGGAGCGAAAGCTATCCAAGAAAGAGGGTAGTTTCGCCTATCGCGGAATAGCGGAGATGTCTGGCGTTAGCGATCCTATTTCTTGGCTAAATGAAGGGCACTTAGCCGGAAAACTAAAGGCTTTGGTTGGTCAAAGGGAGCGAGGAATTCGTAATCCGCACCGTGACAAACCATTGCTAGTTATCAAGCCATTCATCGCGGCAGGCAATGGTGAGACACCAATAGCGATCTCGCTCACAGCTATTTTTTGGTTATCAGAGCGATCTCCAGACGTCATCGTGCACTTCGGGACAAATGATGATTGATGATGTGTGGAGTCTCGAAGCCCTGAAGAACAGCCTCGACGCTAATCGAGAGCTAATTGAGGATGAAGAACTAGGAGTCACATTCGTCGACCTCCAAGGACGTGTTGCGCTGGGCGTAGGCTTTGCAGGAAAGGTTGTCTTTGTAGGATCCCAGTCTCGGGATGTGAAGGGGTTTTCTTCAGAACGCGTCTCTCTTGTTGGAGATAAAGTTTTTGTCTCGCCAAGCCTCCACCTCGAAAGAGCTTTTCGCTTGGAGTTTTCAGGGGCAAACGACGATGAAATTGAGTGTGTATTTGCCATTGTGGCCGGCCTAAGACAGCTAGCGATTGAAAACTCGGGTGATTTACCTATAGACGCGCTAAAAGACTTCCTTGTTGGCGCAACCGCTAGTTTTGATCTTCGTTTAGAACTGGGTCTATTCGGTGAGCTGGTAACGATATTCGCAGCTCAAGATACCGCAATCGCATTGAAGTGTTGGCATCGTGATTCGAACAGCACCTACGACTTTTCTTCAAGTATTGGGCACTTAGAGGTCAAGACGACCCTGGCGGCTCGTCGGCGTCACTGGTTTTCATTTGGTCAACTCTCCAAGATGGCCAACGACCACCTAACAGTGCTAAGCATCTCCACTACCTTGGTCCCCGATGGAGTTGCGTGCCATGAGTTGGTCGAGAGAATCTTGGAATTATCAGATGAAGAAGACCGTGCTTCGTTCACTAAAAAACTTGAAGATTATGATTTAGGGGAAATGCGGCGAACCTTCGACCTACATGGAGCGATCACCAGCATAAAAGCCTACGGAGCAGGCCAATTGTCCTCCTCAGGCGTCTTGCCTCCGAATGTGTTAGACGCAAAGTTTTATCTCGATTTGGGTGCTTTCAAAGAGTATTCAGCAGAAAAGTTAGCGAATCTAGAACCTTTTGGATTGCTAACGGCAAATTAGTCGCATTGTCTTTGGTTGAAGGTAAGCTTGAAGGGATGTCAAAAGAATCCGTTACCTACGCAGACCTTTTCGCCGGAGTCGGTGGTTTTGCGGCTGCCATGTCAGCGTTTGGCTTTCAACCCGCCTATTCAGTTGAAATAGACCAAGAAGCTGCGAAAGTCTATAAAGACAACTGGAAACACAACGCCTATGGAAACATCATGGATGATGCCTCCGAGGACGTTATGAGAGTTCCAATTCACGACATTCTTTTAGGGGGGTTCCCTTGTCAGCCTTTCTCTAAGTCGGGCGCTCAGCAAGGGCAGGATGAGACAAGAGGAACCTTATTCTGGAACATTCTGGAGATTATCGACAAGCGCAAGCCAACAATCGTTGTTCTGGAAAATGTGCGAAACCTAGTCGGCCCAAAACACAAACGCACTTGGGAAACCATCATCGAACAGCTCAGGTTGAAGGGGTACGTAGTGTCCGACGAGCCGGCAATCTTGAGTCCGCATAAATTGCCACCTTCCTTAGGCGGACGCCCGCAACATAGGGAAAGGGTGTTCATCACGGCAACATACGCGCCTAGTCTGGCCAGAGATTCGAAACCCGCGCCTGTCTTTCGCGCTAACGAAGTGATTGAGAATTGGGATCCACAAAGTTGGAACTTGATGGAGGATCTCACCTGGGATGAATCTGTTGAGCTGGGCACTGAGATGACCACCCCGGAAAAAATCTGGGTGGCGGCTTGGGAAGAGTTTTTAGATCTTTACAGGAAACATAATGGTTCCAACCCGCCCGGTTTTCCTCTTTGGTCAGACGATTGGCATGATGAAGCCGTTCCCGGATTCGAGGATATGAAACCGTGGAAACAAGACTTTGTAAGGAAGAACCAAAATCTTTATCGAACAAATCAATCCTGGATTGATGCCTGGCTCCTGAAACACAAAGTGCGAACGCCGCTTTTCCCGCCTTCGAGGAGAAAATTTGAGTGGCAAGCTGGAGACATGCAATCGATACGCGACGGCCTTTTCCACTTCAGGCCTTCAGGGCTGCGGGTTAAGAAAGGCAACTACGTGCCCACACTTGTCGCGATTACTCAAACATCAATATTCGGACCCCTAGGTCGCCGCCTAAGCG
>CANGNZ010000020.1 GCA_947455435.1 Microbacteriaceae bacterium | reverse complement strand
TGTCTTGCTTGCGGTTGGCTACGCGGCCGAGAAACTCGGCCTTGCTGATGTTGATGGTGACTTTTCTTGCGGTGTCGTCGGTTTTGAAACCGTGGCCGGGTTTGGTGAGTGTCTCGAGGGGTGTTGTGGTTTGGGTGGTTTTAGTGCCGACCGTGGTTAAGGCTCTGCCGAGTTGCCATTGGCCGAGGGCTGCAAAGATTGCGGCGACTGCGAGAGCTAAGAAGAGCGCGCCAATCCACTTGGGGGTTAGCGCGACCTTCGCAAAGCTCTGAGGCATTAGGAGTTGTAAGGGGCAACGACTACGTCGACGCGCTGAAACTCTTTGAGGTCTGAGTAGCCGGTGGTGGCCATTGAGCGCTTGAGGGCACCGATGAGGTTTGAGGTGCCTTCGGCGTCATTTGATGGGCCGTTCAAGATCTGCTCTAGTGAGCCACCGGTGCCAACGTGAACGCGGTTGCCGCGTGGTAGTTCGGCGTTGAAGGCTTCTTGGCCCCAATGCCAGCCCTGGCCAGGTGCTTCTTGGGCGCGGGCTAGAACCGATCCGAGCATTACGGCGTCGGCGCCGCAGGCTATTGCCTTGACTACGTCGCCCGAGGTGCCAAGGCCGCCGTCGGCGATCACGTGAACGTAGCGGCCGCCGGATTCGTCCATGTAGTCACGGCGAGCGCCTGCTACATCGGCTACTGCGGTTGCCATTGGGGCATGGATGCCAAGCACCTTGCGGGTGGTTGAGGCCGCTCCGCCACCGAAGCCGACTAGAACACCGGCTGCGCCAGTGCGCATTAGGTGAAGGGCTGCGGTGTAGGTGGCGGCACCGCCAACGATTACCGGAACATCGAGTTCATAGATGAACTCTTTGAGGTTTAGCGGTTCTTGGGTCTTTGAGACGTGCTCTGCTGAGACGGTCGTGCCGCGAATTACAAATAGGTCAACGCCGGCGGCGACAACGGTTTTGTGAAACTCTGCGGTGCGCTGGGGGCTTAGGGCTCCTGCAACGGTTACGCCTGCTGCGCGAATCTGGGCGAGGCGGTCGCGAATCAACTCTGGCTTGATTGGCTCCGAGTAGATCTGCTGCATGCGGGCGGTTGCCTGCTCAGGGCTCAGCTTGGCGATTTCGTTGAACTGCTGGGTTGGGTCTTCGTAGCGGGTCCATAGACCTTCTAGGTCGAGAACGCCGAGGCCGCCGAGCTTGCCGATGGCGATGGCGGTTTCTGGTGAAACCACAGAGTCCATTGGGGCGGCGAGCACTGGCAGGTTAAAGGAGTATGCGTCGATGTTCCACGAGGTGCTTACGTCTCGTGGGTCGCGGGTGCGGCGACTTGGCACGATTGCGATGTCGTCGAATGCCCAGGCACGGGTGCCGCGCTTGCCGCGACCAATTTCCATCTCGCTCATTGCGACTCCTAGCGGGTTCCGTAGTTAGGGGCTTCGACAGTCATCTGAATGTCGTGTGGGTGGCTCTCTTTGAGGCCGGCTGCGGTGATGCGCACAAACTTGCCGCGAGCCTGAAGCTCTTCGATCGAGTCGGCGCCAACGTAGCCCATCGAGGCGCGAAGGCCACCGATAAGTTGGTGGGTGACTGAGGCTACCGAGCCGCGGTAAGGAACGCGACCTTCGATGCCCTCAGGCACGAGCTTGTCTTCGCGAAGCACGTCGTCTTGAAAGTAGCGGTCTTTCGAGTAGCTCTTGGCCTGGCCGCGTGACTGCATGGCACCGAGTGAACCCATTCCTCGGTAGGTCTTGAACTGCTTGCCGCCAACAAAGGTAATCTCGCCCGGGGCTTCGTCGGTGCCGGCAAGAAGAGAGCCGAGCATTACGGCAGAGGCACCAGCGACGATTGCCTTAGGAATATCGCCCGAGTACTGCAGGCCGCCATCGGCGATAACTGGAACACCGGCAGGCTTGCACGCAAGCGAGGCTTCGTAGACTGCGGTGACCTGAGGAACACCAACACCGGCAACCACGCGGGTGGTGCAAATAGAACCTGGGCCAACACCGACCTTCACGCCGTCTGCGCCGGCTTCGACCAATGCCTTAGCGCCTTCACGGGTGGCAACGTTGCCGCCGATGATGTCGACGTTCTTGGCGAACGGCTCTGCCTTTAGCTTCGAAACCATTTCGAGCACTGCCGAGTTGTGACCGTGGGCGGTGTCGACGATTAGAACGTCAACGCCTGCCTCGACGAGTGCCATCGAGCGCTCCCAGGCGTCTTGGCCAACACCTACGGCTGCTGCAACAAGCAGGCGACCGTTGGCGTCTTTAGAAGCGTTTGGGTACTTCTCGCTCTTGTCGAAGTCTTTGACCGTGATCAAACCGCGAAGCTTCTCGTTGGCGTCAATAAGAGGTAGCTTTTCGATGCGGTGCTGAGCGAAGAGCGCAATGGCCTCTTCTGGGCGAATGCCGACAGGTCCGGTAATAAGAGGCATCGGGGTCATGATGTCTTTGACCAGGGTGGTGGTGCGCTGAACGTCGAGAACAAAGCGCATGTCGCGGTTGGTCACAATGCCAACCAGTTTGCCGTCCTCGTCGATGACCGGAAGGCCCGAGACGCGGTATTGGCCGCAAAGGTCGTCGACCTCTTGAATGGTGGCTAGAGGGGTGGTGGTTACCGGGTGGGTGATCATGCCGGCCTCTGAGCGCTTGACGAGGTCGACCTGCTCAGCCTGGCGCTCAAGCGAAAGGTTGCGGTGCAGCACGCCGATGCCGCCCTGGCGAGCCATGGCAATCGCGAGGCGGGCCTCGGTTACGGTGTCCATCGCCGAAGAAAGCAGCGGAATGTTGATCTCTACGCGCTTCGAAATGCGGGTCTTGGTGTTTACCTGGCTTGGCACAACGTCAGATTCGCCAGGCAGGAGCAAGACGTCGTCGTAGGTGAGTCCGAGAAAACCGAATGGGTCGTTCTGAGTCATTGATAAGACCTGCCATTAAGAGGTGTGTTTTGGCAATTCTACCCGTGATAACACCTTTGTTTCTATTCGGTAAAACCCCCTTTATGGGCAGTTGATTTCTAGTAGGGTTCAATCTTGAACAGCAATGGCGCAGACCTGCGCCATGAAACAAATGGAGGTTGGTTTGAACCAGTCCATGTCGCGAATTCAGCGACCAGCCCGCAAGTGGCTTGGCATTCTCGCTTTGATGTTCGCATTCCTACTCGGTGGCTCGCAGCTTGCTGCAAGTGCCGCGACACCAGCGCCAAGCGGCGGTGACATCTCAACAACCTTCATCATCAGCGGCAAGATCGTCGACTGTGGTGTTGGCATTGCGGGGGTCAACCTTCACGTCACCGGCCCTGGCACCGACGCCAACTTGGTTACCGACAAAAAAGGTTTCTGGACTATTCAGGTTCCAGCGACAACTCAATACCTCAAAGACAAGTTCATCGTCACGCTAGACAAAACCACGCTTCCGAAGGGTCGCCTGCTAAAGGGCAAGGCTGAGCGAACCGTTGTGTTCAACATGGTCAACTCAGCTTCGACCTCGTTCAAGCTTGTTCCGATCACCTGCACAAACGGCGGTGGCCAAGACAAGCCTTCTGAGTCAGAGAACAGCTTCTTGCTTGCTCTCTTCAACGGCATCAACCTCGGCCTCGTGCTGGCAATGGCAGCCATTGGTCTTTCATTGATCTACGGCACCACGGGACTCAGCAACTTTGCTCACGGTGAGATGGTTTCGATTGGCGCACTCTCTACCTGGTTCTTCAACAAGGTTTTGGGGCTCGACCTGATCTTTGCGGCACTAATCGCCGTAGCAATCGTGACAGCCTTCGGCTATGGCCAAGACGCCCTCATCTGGCGCCCACTGCGCAAAAAGCGCATCGGACTCACCCAGATGATGATCGTGTCAATCGGCCTTTCGATGGTGGTTCGTTACTTCTTGCAGCTACTGTTCGGTGGCGACACCAAGGTGCTTACCCAGGGGGCAACCTGGAGCATCGCAGGCATCAGCATGCCGGCCCTGAACGTGATCTGCGCCGGACTATCGGTTTTGGTTTTGATTGGTTACACCTTGTTCCTAACCAAGACCCGCATCGGCAAGGCAACCCGTGCGGTTAGCGACAACGCCTCGCTAGCGGCATCAACCGGTATCGACGTCGAAGGAATTATTCGAATTGTCTGGATCATCGCCGCTGTGCTAACCGGCATCTCGGGTGTCTTCTTCGGTCTATACCAGCAGGCGTCATGGGACACCGGCTTCTTCAACCTCCTGCTGATCTTCGCAGCCGTGACACTCGGTGGCCTCGGCACCTCGGCTGGCGCCGCGGTTGGCGCGATGATCATCGGTCTACTAGTAGAGCTCTCGACGCTGTTTATCCCAGCCGACCTAAAGATTGCGGCCGCACTAGTCGTGCTCATCTTGGTTCTGTTGGTCAAACCAGATGGCGTGCTGGGCAAGAAGCAGAGAATCGGATAGGTAACCAATGGACATCATTTTCGGTAACGCAGTTGACTGGCTATTTCAGCCAATCACGGCAGCCTACGCACTAGCTGCAATAGGTATCGCACTGCACTTCGGCTTCACCGGCTTGCTGAACTTCGGCCAGGCAGTGTTCATGGCTGTTGGCGCATACGGCTTCTCGATCTCGGTGAAGGTGCTGCACTTCGGCTTCTGGCCTTCGGTTTTGGTGGCACTCATCGCCTCGGTGATCATGGCCTTCATTCTCGGCATACCCACGCTAAGACTCCGAAGCGACTACCTGGCAATCGTGACCATCGCGGCCGCCGAAGTATTCCGCTTCATCGTTTCGACCACATCGGCTCAGCCAATCACCGGTGGCCCTCAGGGACTCAACGAATACTCAGACGAGTTCTGGGCGATGAACCCGATTCCAAACGGCCACTACAAGTTCTGGGTTTGGGATTACACCGAAGACGACATCTTCGCACGCGCAGTCGCCTGGGGTCTTGTAATCGCATTCGCGATCTTGCTCGCAATCCTTGTTCGCAGCCCGTGGGGGCGCGTCATCAAGGGCATTCGCGAGGACGAAGACGCCGTGCGCTCGCTAGGTAAAAACGTGTACTCATACAAGATGCAGTCACTGGTTGTCGGTGGCCTGATGGGCACCGTAGCTGGCATCCTGTTCGTGCTGCCAACCTCGGTTCAGCCGGGCAACTACGGCACGACGTTGACATTCTTCATCTGGACGATCCTGCTCCTAGGTGGCGCATCAACCGTGCTCGGTTCAATCGTTGGAGCAATGATTTTCTGGTCACTGCTCTCGCTAACCTCAGACCTTCTCTCGGCTGGTGTTGACAACGGTGTTATCACCTTCATCAGCCAAAACCAGATCGGCGACATCCGCTTCATGCTGGTCGGTATCGGCCTGATGCTGCTAGTCATCTTCCGCCCGCAAGGAATCTTCGGCAACAAGAAGGAGCTTTACTTCAATGCCTAATGACATCGCTAAAGGCCCAGTAGCCCCTGGCTGCGAAAAGGTCGACCCGATCCTCATCGCCAACAACGTTCGCCGCCAGTTCGGCGGAAACGTTGCCGTTGACGTCGAGCACGTAGAGATCCCTCGCGGCAAAATCACCGCGCTTATCGGCCCAAACGGTGCCGGTAAGACCACGTTCTTCAACCTGCTAACCGGTTTTGACCAACCAAACTCTGGCGACTGGAGCTTCGACGGCAAGAACCTAGCCGGCGTTGCCGCCTATAAGGTTTCGCGCATGGGCATGGTTCGCACTTTCCAGTTAACCAAGTCACTAAACATGCTCACCGTAATGGAGAACATGCGCCTCGGCGCCCAGAAGCAACCGGGTGAGAGCCTCCTTCGCGCCCTCTTCAAACCTCTTTGGATTAAGAACGAGGATTCGATTACCGCAACGGCAAACGAACTCCTAACTCGGTTCAAACTCGACGCCAAGGCCGAAGACTTCGCAGCATCGCTCTCGGGTGGCCAACGCAAACTCCTCGAAATGGCCCGCGCGCTCATGACCAAACCCAAGCTTGTGATGCTTGACGAGCCAATGGCGGGTGTCAACCCAGCCCTAACTCAGAGCCTCCTCGAGCACATCAAGGGGCTCAAGGCCGAAGGCATGACGGTTCTGTTTGTTGAGCACGACATGCACATGGTTCGAAACATCTCAGACTGGGTCATCGTCATGGCCGAAGGCAAGATCGTTGCCGAAGGCCCACCAAACGAGGTCATGAAAAACCCTGCCGTGATCGACGCATACCTTGGCGCTCACCACGACAGCGACCTCGGCGCCGACAAGATTGCGAAGGGCAAATAATGACTGGCAAAAACATCGTTGTCGAAACCAAGGGCCTCTACGCGGGTTACCTACCAGGCGTAAACATCCTCAACGACTGCAACATCGTTGTCGAGCAAGGTGAGCTGATCGGTATCATCGGCCCTAACGGAGCCGGCAAGTCAACCCTCCTCAAGGCGATTTTCGGCCTCGTGAACGTTCGCGAAGGTTCGATCACCCTGAATGGCGAAGACATCACCGGTCTGAAGGCCAACAAACTAGTCTCTAAGGGCGTTGCCTTCGTGCCACAGACCAACAACGTGTTCCCGAGCCTAACCATCGAAGAAAACCTCGAGATGGGTGTGTTTCAGATGCCTAAGCGCTTCCAGGAGCGTTTCGACTTCGTAACCTCCGTGTTCCCAGAACTCGGCAAGCGCCGCGCACAGCGGGCCGGCTCGCTTTCGGGCGGTGAACGCCAGATGGTGGCCATGGGTCGCGCACTCATGGTTGACCCTAAGGTTCTGCTGCTAGACGAGCCCAGCGCCGGTTTGTCGCCGGTAAGACAGGACGAAGCCTTCTTGCACGTTCGTAGCGTCAACGAGGCTGGTGTGACCGTAATCATGGTCGAACAGAACGCGCGTCGCTGCCTACAGATCTGTGACCGCGCATACGTGCTCGACCAGGGCAAGGATGCCTACACCGGCACCGGACGCGAGCTGCTAGCCGACCCTAAGATGGTCGAGCTTTACCTGGGCAACCTAGCCGAACAAAAATAGCCTTACCCTTTCTTCTTTTCGAAGAAACTAAGAGCATAAGAAAATCCCCCCAGCCTTTCGGCTGGGGGGATTTTCGTCTCAGAGACTAGCTGTTAGCCAATCTTGCCGTAAACGGCGTCCTGAGGGGTGTTGTTGTTGTCGGTGCCGTAGATGTAGGTACCTACGTATGCCTCGGTTGGGTCACCGTTGTCGTCGAAGGTGATCGGACCCGATACACCCTGGAAGTCAACGTCCTTGCCAGCCTTGATTAGGTCAAGAGCGGTCTTGTAACCGTTGCCCTTCGAGAAGTCAACCTTGGTTCCGCCCTTAGAGACTTCAACCATGTACTTCTTGATGGTCGCGCCAGTTACATCCTCACCGTTCTTGACTGCAACATCTGCAGCTAGAGCGATAAGCATGGTGGCGTCGTACGACTCAGCAGCGTAAGCGAAGACGGTTAGGCCCTTGTTTACGGTTGCAAGGCGCTTCTTGAATGCGTCGGTTGCGATAACACCTGGGATGGTTCCCTGTGCTCCAGCGATGTTGAAGTCGGTGAAGTCCTTCGAGAAGTCAGCGGTGTTTCCGTCAACTAGGTAAAGTGCAGTCGAGTCCCAGCCCTTGGTCTTTACAAGGTAAGGAAGGATGACCTTTACTTCGTCGAACGAGATAACAGCGATAGCGTCTGGCTTTGCAGCAAGAACCTTGTCTACCTGTGCGTTAACGTTCTTTGCACCTGAAGGGAAGACCTCGTTGGCAACAACTGAGCCACCCTGTGCGGTGATCGACTTGACGGCGTTCTCTTCTAGTCCGGTACCGTATGGGTCCTGGATGGTTAGGAAGCCGACCTTGGTGTAGCCGTCTGCAAGGATCTTGTTACCAAGAACGCGTCCCTGTAGAACGTCTGAAGGAGCGGTACGGAAGTAGAAACCGTTGTCCTTGTAGGTGCTTAGTACTGGTGCGGTGTTAGCAGGCGAAACCTGAACGATTTCGTCCTTTACAACCTTGTCGATAACCGAAAGGGTTACACCCGACGAAGCTGCGCCGACGATTGCGTCAACACCAGCCGACTTAAGTGCGGCCTCCGACTGCGATGCAGTGTTGGTGGTGGTGTCGCCCGAGTCAGTGTGCTTGACCGATACGCAAGCGCCGCCAACTCCACCGTTCTCGTTGATCTCCTTAACAGCAAGGTCTACACCTGCGATTTCTGGAGCACCAAGGAACGCTAGGTTACCGGTGGTTGGAAGTAGGGTGCCGAGAGCTAGCTTGGCGTCCTTGCAACTTGCTGCGTCAAACTTTGCTGGCGCGCAAGCGGTGAGGAGCATTGCAGCGGTAGCTGCTACAGCCGCAAAGCTGAGTCCTCGCTTGAGGTTCTTGTTCATGTTTTCTCCGTTTCGAATGGAAGCGGATGCAGGAGGGAACTCCCGCACCACTAGGCAAAAGCATAGCCAGCAAAGGCGACAAATAAACGCCTATTACGCACCATTTCAACGAATTCACGCGCGACTTAGCCAAACCTAAGTGTGAATCAGTTGCAAAAGCGCCTTTTCACTTAGGATTTAGTTGAATTCAAGCCTTTTCGGCTCGCTTTTCGCAATTTATCAACGAAAAACCGCCGTGTAACAATCTTGTTTCGATACGAACAATATGGGGTAAACGCTCTATTTCAGGGCTTTTCGGCGAGAAGAAACCATGTCGACCGAGAGAAACACCAGGGCCAACCAGACCAGCCCAAACCCGAACCAGCGCGCCAAAGGCATCGCCTCGTGAAAGTAAAACAACCCCAAACTGAACTGGATGATCGGGGTCAGAAACTGCATGAACCCAACCCAGCTAAGTGGCAGATGCTTCGCCGCCGAACCAAACAGAATCAACGGAATCGCGGTCATCACCCCAAAGCCAACCAAACCAAACGAACCCCAAAAACCAGCCGCCCCAAACTGCGAACCAAGCGGCATGAAGAACACAAACTCAACCAGCGCAACTGGCAACAAAAACCCCGACTCAAATGCAAACGAGTTCAAAGCCGAAACCTTGCCACCCAGCTTGTTTTTCGCCAAGCCGTAAATACCAAAAGACGAAGCCAGGATCAGCGCTATCCAAGGCGGCCGGCCGTAGTCAAAGGTCAACACCAAGACGGCGACAAAAGCAACCCCGACGGCAACCCACTGCCAAGCCCTAAGCCGCTCCCCCAAAAACGCCACTGCCAAAACGATCGTCACGATCGGGTTGATGAAATAGCCCAGAGAAGACTCGACCACGTGACCCGAGGCAATGCCAATCACATAGGCCTGCCAGTTCACCATGATGAACACCGCTGCAACGAGGATCCAAACTAAGGACGACCCAGAAGACAGCACCGAACGAACCGAACCCCAAGAACGATTCACCGTGATCAAAACGACGGCCGCCAAAAAGCCAAAAACCACCCGCCAAACCACAACCTCAACCGGCGTAGCAAAACCCAAAGCAGAGATGATGATCGGGAACGAGCCCCAAATCAAATACGCAGACAACCCGTAGGTCAGACCCTTGGCCGTATTTGTTGAGCTCACCCACCAACCCTAACCACAAAGAGAAACGCCCCGAGTCAAAGACCCGAGGCGCTCCCACCAAATGCTTTATCGAACTACGACAGCCAAAACGTCGCGAGCCGAAAGAATCAAGAACTCTTGACCCTCAAACTTGAGCTCGGTGCCGCCGTACTTCGAGAAGATCACCTTGTCGCCAACGGTTACGTCGACAGGAATACGAACTCCGTTGTCGTCTACACGACCTGGGCCTACGGCAATAACCTCAGCCTCCTGTGGGCGCTCCTTAGCGGTGTCTGGAATAACCAGACCCGAAGCGGTTACGGTCTCGGCTTCTAGCAGGCGAACGACGATGCGATCTTCTAGTGGCTTGATGTTTACAGACACGGGTGACCTCTTCTTCTAATAAGTTGTGGGCCTCAATTGAGACTCCTCAATTCTAAATCACCATTAGCACTCACGCAAGGCGAGTGCTAGCCGCCGAAACCTTAGGCTTGAAGCGTGAACCGCGACGACTTCTTGCAACTGCTCTCAAAAGAGGGCCAGTCGCTCCTCTCCCAGATCGACTACAGCACCAAGCTCGACATCGTCAAAACCATCACCAAACTCAGAGCCCAGGGCCACGACCCCGCCCTAATCGCAAACGCCCTGAGCCAAGCAAAACTGAGAAAACGAGCCGAAGCCAAGTTTGGCGAATTCGCCGAAAGAATGTTCTTCACCGAAGCCGCCCTAGAGCAAGCCTCAAGACTCCAGGTTGCCGCCCTCCATGCCAACCGCTTCAAGCAAGCGGGAGTAACAGAAGTAGCCGACCTCGGCTGCGGCATCGGCGCCGAATCCCTCGCCTTCGCCTCACTAAACCTCAACGTCAAAGCCTTCGAGCTCGACGAAGTAACCGCGGCCATCGCCGCCTATAACCTCGCCATCTTTGAAAACGTCGACGTATCAAACGAAGACGTCACCAAACTCGACCTAGAAAAAAACCAAGCACTCTTCTTCGACCCAGCCAGAAGAAACTCCAAGGCAAGACTCTTCAACCCCCAAGACTTCTCACCCAACTTCGACTGGGTCATCGAAAAAGCCAAACAAAAGCCTTCAGGCATCAAACTTGGCCCCGGCCACCCCCACAACCAGATCCCCCAAGAAGCCGAAGCCCAGTGGGTCTCAGTCGATGGCGACCTAGTCGAACTCTCACTCTGGTTCAACGAAACAAAAAGACAAGACATCTCAAGATCAGCCCTCCTGGTCACCAAAGACGCCAAATACGAACTCAAAACGAATGAAAAAGAACAACCCGCCCCAACCGGCGAACTCGGCCAATACATTCACGAACCAGACAACGCAGCAATCAGATCACACCTAATCAACCTGCTCGCCGAAGAAACAAACACCCACACCATCGACCCCAAAATCGCCTACCTAAGCAGCAACCACGAGGTGAAATCCCCTTGGCTCAAGAGCTACAAAGTGATCAAAGACATGCCATTCGACAGAAAACAACTGAAGGCATACATCAAACAAAATGACATCGGCACGCTAGAGATCAAGAAACGCGGAGCCGACATCACGCCAGAAGAACTCCGCAAAGAGTTAGCGCCTAAGGGAAAGAACAAGGCGACGCTTATCGTCACTCGCATCGGAGATGCCCACAAAGCCATCTTCGTTTGATATTTGATGTTAATGAAAAGATATTGGACGCTTTGTTGCCATTTACCCGTGAACCTGTATTCTGAACGGGCACCGACAGCGACCTTAAGGCCTCTTAACAGGATCGTACTTCGCACTTGATTTTGCGGCCGTGAATATTAAGCGTTTCCAGGCGGGCACCAGCAAATTGAAATCCACAAAGTTGGCGGCACTCGATTAAGACAAAAAGCCGCAAATTTACAGGGATTCGGCTACATAGATTCGAGTCTCGCGGCAGCTTCCGGGGTTATGTTTTGAAGTACCTGACAACCTGCAGGCAGATTGTCCATCAATATTCGACGAACCATCAAATCTGCATCCTCGATACTGAGCACTTGCAAGTTAGGGAAGGTATTTTTAAATCCCTTTGGATTCTTAATCTCAGTTACACCTCGAAGCGAAAGGTGTTCAATGCGGGGCATGGGTTTGAGGGAGCCAAATTCCACTTTTCCAAGAGAATCAAAGCTAAGTTTTTGCACGTTTGCTAAATTCTTGGAATTTAGACCTGCGGTTACCCAACCACTCATGGCCAGCGACCTAATAGATTTTGGAAGTTGCCCTAAAAACTCTTGACTTACAGATTCAGCTACTACAGTCGTCAGATTGGTGAGTTTTGTTATGCCTGTGATTTGGCTGGCGACTGATCTGCTCATGGACAATGTTTCGAGCTTTTGGTTTGCGCTCAAATCAATAGGATGTTTCAGTCTTGAACCTATGTGTAAGTATTTCAATCCGTGCAGATTTGAGAGAACACTTAGGTCGTATTTTCTGGACAATCGTATTTGTAATGACTCGACTTTGGCGACTGCAGAGAGCATACGGTCCAAGGCCTGCTGGCAGTGGCCTAACTCAGTGGATGCTTTGTAGATTCGCAAATAGCGATCTCGAACGCTGTCGTACTCAAAGAAGAGGATGGTTACCCCAAATCCCGCTCGCACAAAGAGCTGTATCACCCAATTGCTAAATGGTTTATGGAAAACGACATGGCGACCACCTGAAAATCGCTTTTCGAATCCGATGCCGAAAAATTCACTTAGTTCAAATGAAAGCAACTCTTTACTTTCCAATCGAGTTTATTTTGTTCAGAAGAAAATCGCTTTTTACTCCACCATAC
Source organism: Microbacteriaceae bacterium (assembly GCA_947455435.1). GTDB lineage: Bacteria > Actinomycetota > Actinomycetes > Actinomycetales > Microbacteriaceae > Rhodoluna. Next base: position 12,260 of record CANGNZ010000020.1, on the reverse strand, counting down.
TTATCGATAAGTCGCTGTTCAAAGACTCGCTGCTCCCAGATAGTGGAATTTGGCATCCTGTGGAAGACAATGTCGGTCATGGCCTGGCCTTTGCCGGTCCAATACCTGTTGTGCTCCGCAAATCGTCTAGCGACGTTAACAGACCGGCCAACATATTTTCTCGTTCCAACCATGAACTTGTAGGTACCCTCGCCAGCAAATTTACTCGTAATTGATGCAAAGTCTTTTGCTTTGTGCGACGTTCTGACTACAAATGAAACTGCTTTCGCTACGATTTTAGAAGCTTTGGCGATTTTACTGGCCATAGAAACTGCTTTAGCCACCCATGCGACCTCCTGAAGTCCAGGGATTGGGATAAACGAGGCAACCGTAAGCGCGACATCGAGGCTATCCCACCAGCTCCATAGCCCTGTGAAATCTGAATGGTTTACTGGGTCGTTTGGATACGAGTATGAGTTTTCGTTTCCGCCTTGTACCGGATCTGGGCTGGTGAATTGGTTTGTTTCTGGGTTGTAGACCCTGGCGCCCATGAGGATTAGTCCGGTTGCGTTGGTGGCTCGTTCTGCCCCGGCGTAGGTGTTGTAGTTAATCAGGTTTGTGTTGGCCGGGTTGGTTGAGTCTTGGTTACCGAACTCGTCGTAACTACACCAAGCTGTTGCTGTGTTGTTGGTGAGGTTGATGGTGGTGACGGTGTTGCCGCGTAAGTCATGGAGCTGCATCACACCGGTTGCTGAACCGTTTTGGATTGTGGTTGTGACGTTTAAACCTGTGCCGAGTGACGGTGTGTAGATCTCGGTTTTAGTGACCGTGTTCGGGGTTGCTGTTGCCGCTTGGGTGCTCCAGGTTGGGTTGTCTGAACTGCCGCCTGTTTGCAGGATGCTGGTTACTTGATTTTTAGCGTCTAGAAACCAACCAAAAAGCTCGACCTTTTAGGCTTACCAACAAAACTTGAAACCAAACTAGGACGCACACTCGGCCTCTCAAGCAACAACGTCACCACAAACCCCAATCAACGATTGGAACAAACATAGCGTTAAATGTGAATAAAAAAGAAAGAACTCGGATTAAGTTGCTGAAGCGTTATTAAGCTGAGTTCGGATGGCGTCCATGGCCGCCATGATCTCAATGCTTTCGCTTAGCGGCAGAATCGGACTCTCGGTTAGGCCCTTGTTTAGGCAGTCTTCTAGGTGGAGGGCTTGGTGTTGCATGCCGCGGCCTTGTTGTTCTGGCTTGTATTCGCGAATGACGGTGTTGTCGGGGGCGATGATGCGCCAGGTGACGTTGTTATAGAAGGGGCCGTCGATTTCGATGCGGGCTTTGGTGCCGATGATCTCGGCTGTGGTTGACCCGGCTGCGCTCATGCAGGTGGTGAGTAGTGCACCGGCGCCGGTTTCGTATTCGAGCGAGACGGCTGCCCACTCGTCCACGCCCCTTTCGGTTAGTTGGCCGTTGGCATGGATTGCTTTTGGTGAGCCGAGGATTCGGAAGGCGAACGAGAGCGGGTAGATGCCAAGGTCGAGCATTGCTCCGCCGCCAACGGCAGGGTCTTGCAGGCGTTCGATATGGGTGAGTAGCTGGTTATGACTGGCTTGAAGAAGTTTGATCTCGCCAAGTTCTTTTGACTCGATGACTTTTTGTAATTCGATGTGGCTCGGCAGAAAGCGAGTCCACATGGCCTCCATCGCAAAGACGTTGTGTTGCTTGGCTTCGGCTTGAAGCTGTTCGGCTTCTTTGGCCGACAAGGTGAACGGCTTTTCGACGAGCACGTGCTTGCCGGCTCTGATGGCGAGCAGAGCGTGTTCGAGGTGGACGTGGTTGAGGGTTGAAACATAAACGATGTCGATGTTTGGGTCACTAACGAGCTGGCTGTAGTTGCCATAGGCGTTTGGAATTTTGTGGTTGTTGGCGAAATCTTGGGCTCGGGTGAGGTCGCGGGCGGCTACTGCGTGAATGTTGAGGCCGGCGAGCGCGAAGTCGTTGGCCATTGCGTTGGCGATGCCGGAGGCACCGAGAAAACCCCAGTTATAGGTCATGGGTTTAGCATTCCACAGGTTTTGCGTTGCTTGGTTCAGAAGATGATTTTCGCACTACTTTGTTCGGATGCGGGAAAGGAATTCTCTGACGTTCAGGCTTTCGCCGCACCGAGTTGTTTTTTACCGTGGCGGTACGGCATCTAAACATCTCAGCCCGCCTTTAGAGTTTTTACTCGCTTGCCCGCCTGGGGTTAAGGCAAAGACGCTTGTTCGCCTAAAGGTGATTGCGGCTGCACCACCTTGGAAGAGAGCACTTCAGATTCTTTTGCTTGCTAGACCACTTCGCGCCTGGCTTCGATCAGCCCTTGCTCGTTGTGATCGCAGGTGTCCGAAAACCGTTTAGGACAGTTATTTCACCTGTGATTTATCGGGAGATTCGTCAATGGGGTGAAGAATATTTTGCTGAACGGGCGGTGGAATGATGAGGGTGGTGTCTTGCTCTGTCAGTGGCACAAGCTGGAGCTTCATGCCAAGGCCGAAGGCGATGTCGACCATTGTCGTGAGTGTCGGGTTCTTCGGGCCTCTAGAAAAGAGGCGTCTAACGTTGGCAGGTTCGACCCCGAGTGCTTCAGCAAGTTTGGCCTTGCTTAGCCCCAACTCAACCCTTCGTTCGTCTAGATCGTTGATTAGTTGGTCGATGAATTGAATGTAGAGACCATCTTTGAAGAATTCTCGAGCGAACTCTGGGTCTTTGATCTCTTGTTCGAGAATGTCCCAAAAAGCGCTTCTAATTTCCGTCATGACAATCCTTTCGTATCTTTTATGATACAGGTTGTCTTGGCTCCGTCAAGGTTTTGCACAGCGAAAAACCCCGCCACCTGCTAGGCGACGGGGTTCTCCACGAAAGGGGAAATACAAATGAAGCGTTGTTGCTAGTTTGTTGCTCCAGGGGTTGCCGATGGTGCTGGCACTGGTGGGATTACGCCACCCTGGTTTGGGTCAACCTGGATCATTCCACCCTGGTTGAAGTCATCTGGGCCCATGTGGTGGCCGAACTGACCACCCATCATGCCGTTTTGGTCTGGGCGGAACTGTCCGTTGCCCATTTCGTAACCGCGACCGCGAAGCACTGCACCGGCGATTGCCATTGCAAAGCCGAGGCCAACGAACGAGTAACCGAGAATCAGGCCTGCAAGCGCTGCTGGTCGGCCGGCTTCGCCAGTCTTTTTGATCTGAGCTAGGGCGATGTGTCCGGTGATTACACCGGCTACTGCACCAAAACCGGTTACTGCGGTTGCCAATGAAACCACAGCAAGGTTGTTGAGTTTGGTGAGGTCAAACTTCTTTGAATCGTCTACCTTTTTTTCGTCTGCCATGGGTTCTCCTTTGTTTGGCTGTTCATAGTAGAGCAATTGAACCTGACAGAAGTCTGTGTTGACGCTGAATGATTGCTAGATAGTTTGAACGGTGGTGACCGGCAGCGTGCTGTTAGCGCCGAAGTCGAGGTTTGACGGCCTGCGTCCTGCCATGACTAGTTGAGCGCCAAGGGCGGCGATCATTGCGCCGTTGTCGGTGCAGAGGCTGAAGGCTGGGATTCTCAGTTCGATGCCGTGCTCTTTGCACTTGGCTTCGGCGACTTCGCGAAGTCTTGCGTTGGCAACTACTCCCCCGCCAAGCAGGAGCCTTTTGATGTTGTGATCTAGGCAGGCGTTGATCGCTTTGGAGACAAGGACGTCGACAACCGCTTCGCGGAACGAAGCCGCGACGTCGGGAATCGAATACTCTTCGTTGTTAGCTTCTTTGACCTCGACCCAGCGGGCGACTGCGGTTTTAAGCCCAGAAAAAGAGAAGTCGTAGCGGTGTTTCTCCATGTCTTTAGGCAGGGTGAGCCCTCTTGGGAATCTGATTGCCTTTGGGTCGCCCTTGGCGGCTTGTTCGTCGATCTTGGGGCCGCCCGGGTAGCCGAGGTCGAGGAGTCTAGCGATCTTGTCGAATGCTTCACCAGCTGCGTCGTCGATGGTTTCGCCGAGCAGCTCGACGTCGTCGAGGAGGTGGTTCACCTTAAGTAGTGACGTGTGGCCGCCCGAAACCAGCAGGGCGATGGTTGGGGTGACAACCTCGCCGCGTTCGAGAACGTCGACGCCAACGTGGCCAACGAGGTGGTTGACGGCATAGAGCGGTTTGCCGGTGGCAACCGCGAGAGCCTTAGCTGCGCCAACGCCGACCATCAGGGCACCAGCGAGACCTGGGCCGTTGGTTACGGCGATTGCGTCTAGTTCGCTCAGGTCGATCTGAGCCTCTTTGAGAGCCTTCTCAAGGGTCGGTTGCAGGGCTTCTAGGTGGGCACGTGCTGCGATCTCAGGCACCACGCCACCGAAGCGAGCGTGGAGGTCCATGCTGCTAGAAATCACGTTGGCGAGCAGGGTGTTGCCGCGCACGATGCCGATGCCGGTTTCGTCGCAAGAAGATTCGATGCCAAGCACGAGCGGCTGTTTGGTGTTTTGTGGTTCGAGGCGAAGGCGCATGACCCAGGCGTCAACGTCATCTGGTTGGTAGTAGCGCTTGCGAGTGTCGATGTGTTCGAAGCCGAGGCTCAGGTAGAGGTTTTGGGCAACCTCGTTGTCGGCGCGCACCTCTAAGAAGATTTCTTCGGCCTGTTGGTTGATTGCTTCTTCGATGAGTCGCTCGAGCAACTTCTTGCCGTAGCCTTTGCCTCTTGCTGCTTGGCTGATAGCGATGGTTTGGATGTCGGCCTGGGGGTTGTTTTGAAGCTTGGCAAGACCACCGTAGCCGATCAGGTTCTCTTCTTCAGGCGCATCGAATGCCACGAAGTAACGCGTGTGAGGGCCGTTGAGTTCGAAGCGCATCGAGTCTTCTGGCCAGGCGTCTGTCGGAAAGCTCGCGGTTTCGAGCTGCATGATGCGCTCGAGGTCGGCCTCGGTGGCGAGTCTCAGGTAGAGGGTCATCCGCTGACCGCCTTACCGAAGCGCTGGTTTGGTTTTGGCTCGACCGCATCGGCTGCCCTCAGGTAAAGGGCAGAGGTGTCTGCGTCTAGGCGGTTGGCTTTTTGTAGTTTGTGCGCCAGAAGCCCAAGGTCTTTCGCGCTCATCTTCGCCTGGGCGGTGACTGTTACGAGGTTTAGCTCGGCGAGTAGTTCTTCGAGGTCTTGTGGTTTGTTAACGGCTGGGCCATGGGTCCTGATTGGCACGCCGTCTTTGTCGAGGCCCTCGTAGATTGCCCAGTAAACCTCTTTGCGCCTGGCGTCTGCGGTGACCAGCAGCGGGTGGGTTTCGCCGCGGGTTAGCTCGTTGAACGCGATGGCGTCGAGGCTTGAGATTCCGTAAAGCTTGGCCCCTGCCCCTGCGGCAAACATTGTGGCTGCGGCAATGCCGACTCGTAGCCCAGTGAAAGGCGCTGGGCCGCGGCCGGCAACCACCGTGTTGATCTGGTGAGGCTTGGTGTCGGTGGTCGAAAGCAGTTGCTGGATTGCCTCGCCAATCACCTCGGCGTGACGCATATTGTCGTCAACGGTGATTTCGGCGCGAACCTCGCCATGCTCGATCAGGGCAACGCTGGTGCCGGCCGAGGTGTCGATTGCCAGGATCATTCGAGACCCCGCTCTTGCCAACTCGGGCCGTGGCCGGTCACGGTGACTATGCGTTCGTCTTCGGCACTCGAACGATCGATTTCGATGTCGAGCCAAGAATCGACAAGTTCGTCGGTGAATCCACGGCCCCATTCAACCAAGACGATGCTGCGCTCGATGTCGATGTCGAGGTCGTCGAATTCGGCAGGGCTGCTGAGTCGGTAGGCATCAACGTGAACCAGTGGGGCTTCGCCGTTTTCGCGCTGGTGAGTGCGGGCAATTACGAAGGTTGGGCTAGAGACGGTGCCGATGGTGCCGAGGCCCTCACCGACGCCGCGGGTGAGCGTGGTCTTGCCAGCCCCAAGTGGGCCGGTGAGCAAAACGAGGTCGCCTGCCGCCAGGTTTCGAGCCAAACGCAACCCGAACTCGTGCATCTGTTCTGGGGTTGAAACTTTTAGACGCTCGATCACTCGAGCGGTCATTTGCCGCCACCAACATAGACGCGCTTGAAACGGCCACCCATTCGGGTCACGATCTCGTAGTTGATTGTGCCTGCGGCATCGGCGAGGTCATCGACGCTCGGGTGACCCTTGGCTGGGTCGCCAAACAAAACAACTTCGTCACCAACCTGCACGTTGTCGTCGCCAACATCGAGCACAAACTGGTCCATGGCGATGCGGCTGAGAATCGGGTAGCTCTTGCCGTTTATGATCACGTGAGCTTTGCCGCTCGCGTTGCGGGGCAGACCTTCGGCATAGCCAACTGGCACGAGCGCCAAGGTGGTTTCGCGCTCGGTGACGTGCTGGTAGCCATAGGAGACTCCGGTGCCAGCTGGCACGCGCTTGGTTTGCACAACCGTTGCCGAAGCCGTCATGGCTGGGCGCAGGCCATACTCGGCTGCTCGGTTAGAAGAGAACGGGTCTAGGCCATAGAGCGCAATGCCAACTCGAATCATGCCAAAGTGGGCGTCTGGGTAGGCGAGGCTGCCGTCGCTCGCGGTTAGGTGAGCGAACTCGTAGGCAATACCCATGTCTTCGGCAACTGCGAGCGCCGCCTTGAAACGCTCGACCTGGCGAAGGTCCTCGGTTTCGCCGGTGGAGCTCAGGTGGCTAAAGATGCCAATAACCGCAACCTTGCCGGTGGCAACCGCTGCCTTGGTGGCCTCAAGTAGCGCAGGCCACTCGTCAACCGAAGAGCCATTGCGGCCAAGCCCGGTGTCGATCTTGAGGTGCACGTGAGCGATCTCGCCGCTAACCTCGGCAGCCGCCAAGGCCTTTCGCAACTGGGCTACGTTGGCAACACCCAAGTCGATGTCGTTTGCAACCGCGGCAACAAAGTCGTCTGCCGGGTCATGCAACCAAGCCAAGACTGCCGCGGTAACCCCGGCAGAGCGCAAGGTCAAACCCTCGGCAACATCGGCAACCGCAAAGCCGCCGCAACCGGCAGCCTCGAGCGCTTTGGCAACCTCAACCATTCCGTGGCCGTAGGCGTTTGCCTTAATCACAGGCAAAACGGCAGCCGTCGTCTTGGCGAGCATCGTCTTGTAGTTGTGAACAATTGCGTCTAGGTCGATGGTCAGTGTTCTCATGACTCTGCCACCACAAAAGCTATCGCCGAACCGGCGTCGTGACTGATCGAAATATGCAAAGACTTGATGCCGCGCTCGGCGACAAAGGCAGCACTCGAACCGTTGGTTGCTATCGACGGCTTACCGAGGGCGTCCTTAGAAACCACTACCTCGTGCCACTTCAACCCAGACGGGTCACCAACGGCCTTAATCAGTGCCTCTTTGGCGGCAAAGCGCCCGGCGAGCGATTCAACCGAACCTTCGCGCTCAGATTCGGCAAAGATCTTCGAAACCAGCTCAGGGGTCTTGGCGATTGCGCGCTCAAACCTGGCCAGATCGACCAAGTCAACGCCGACGCCAACGATCATGATCTATTCGACCGTCACCGACTTGGCCAGGTTGCGCGGCTGGTCAACATCCAAGCCCTTAGCCGTCGAGAGCGCCATGGCAAAAGCCTGCAGCGGAATAACGGTGAGAATCGCGGCAAACATTGGCTCGGTCTGCGGCACGTAGATCACGTGCTCTGCGTAGTCGGCAACGTTTGGGTCGCCTTCTTCGGCAATCGCAATAACCTTGGCTCCGCGAGCGCGAATCTCTTGAATGTTCGAGATCACTTTTGGCTGCAACGAGTCAGCATCGCGAGGCGATGGCACGATCACGATAACCGGCTGACCTTCTTCGATCAGAGCGATGGGGCCGTGCTTCAGCTCACCGGCGGCAAAACCTTCGGCGTGAATGTAGGCGAGCTCCTTGAGCTTTAGAGCACCCTCCATAGCAACCGGGAACCCGACGTTTCGGCCGAGGAACAAGATCGACTTAGCATTTGCCATTGCAGCACCTAGATCTGAGGCAACGCTCAAGCCTTCGAGAACCTCAGCAACACGAGCAGGCATCTTCAACAGGTCAAGACCTAGAGCCTTCAACTCAGACGCCGGCACAACACCGCGCACCTGACCCAAGAACAAACCAAGCAGGTAGCCAGCAGTGATCTGAGCGGTAAGAGCCTTGGTCGATGCCACGGCAACCTCAGGGCCTGCGTGGGTGTAGATAACTGCGTCAGACTCACGAGCCAAAGTTGCACCCTGTGTGTTGCAGATAGCCAAGACCTTCGCTCCAAGCTCCTTGGCGTAGCGGGTGGCCATCAGGGTGTCCATGGTCTCGCCAGACTGCGAGATTGCCACAACCAAAGTGTTTGGGGTCACGATTGGGCTGCGGTATCTAAACTCGTGCGAAAGCTCAACCTGCACCGGAATCCGCGACCACTTCTCGATGCCATACTTTGCGATGTCGCCGGCGTAAGAAGCCGTGCCGCAAGCAACGATGATGATTCGGTCAAGCGCCTTGATGTCGGCCGCCGACAACCCAACCATCTCAGGCAGAGTCACCAAACCGTCGGCGTCTAGGCGACCCATCAGGGTGTCGCCAACAGCCTGAGGCTGGTCGGCGATCTCTTTCGCCATAAACGAAGACCAACCACCCTTCGAAGCAGCCGAGGCATCCCAGTCAACCGAGAACTCGTCGAACGAAACAGGCTGACCATCGAAACCATAGACGGTTACCGAGTCGGCCTTCAAAACAACGATCTCGTCTTGACCAACCGAAACAGCGCGCTTGGTGTACTCAACAAACGCAGCAACATCAGAACCCAAGAAGTTTTCGCCATCGCCCAAACCGATAACCAGCGGAGCATTTCGGCGAGCAGCCAAAACAACATCTGGCTGGTCTTCGTGAATAACAAGAATCGTGAAAGCACCGTGCAAACGGTTCATCACCAAACGGAACGCAGCAACCAAGTCGCCAGACTTCTCATACTCGCGAGCAATGTGGTGAGCAGCAACCTCAGAGTCTGTCTCAGACGAGAACGAAACACCATCGGCAACCAACTCGGCCTTCAACTCGGCGAAGTTTTCGATGATGCCGTTGTGAATGAGCGAAAGCTTTAGTGCCGAACCACCAAGGTGTGGGTGAGCATTGCCATCGGTTGGGGCTCCGTGAGTTGCCCAACGAGTGTGGCCAATACCTATGTGGGCAGCAGGCAGCGGGTGCGCGTCAATCTCGCCAACTAGGTTGTCGAGCTTGCCAGCCTTCTTGCGGGTCTCAAGACCAGCACCAGAAATAACCGAAATACCGGCCGAGTCATAGCCACGGTATTCCAGACGACGCAAGCCGCCTAGCAAAACATCAAGGGTCGACTTTGGCCCTACATAGCCCACAATTCCACACATACCTCTAATTTACGCGAGAATGGGTACTTGTGAGCGAACCCCGGAGCCCAGAACTTAGCCCTTTCGTTGAAATCCAACGACAGGACTGGGCCGAACTCGGCAAAAACACCGAACTACCGCTCACCCAGCCCGAAATCGACAACATTCGCGGCCTCGGCGACTTCCTTGACCTCAAAGAAGTTGAAGAGGTTTTTCTCCCTCTCAGCCGCCTTCTCAACATCTACGTCAACCAAACCCAACAGCTTCACAGCCAAGAAGCCGAGTTTCTCGGCGAGCGCTCCAAGCGAGTCCCCTACATCATCGGCGTCGCCGGCTCAGTCGCTGTCGGCAAGTCAACCGTCTCGCGCCTGCTCAAAGAACTCCTCGAGCGCTGGCATGGCACGCCCAAGGTTGCCCTAGTAACCACCGACGGCTTCCTTTACCCAAACGAAGAACTCGAAAAACGCGGAATCATGACAAGAAAAGGATTCCCCGAATCCTACGACCGCATGGCCCTCATCAACTTTGTCTCCGACATCAAGTCGGGCAAGAAACACATCGAAGCCCCCGTCTATAGCCACCTCGTCTACGACATCGTTCCCGACCAAAAGATCACCATCGACGAACCCGACGTAGTGATCATCGAAGGCCTAAACGTTTTACAACCACCAAGCCTCGGCCAAGAGGTTGCCCTGAGCGACTTCTTCGACTTCAAAATCTACGTGGACGCCGACACCAACGACATCACCGAATGGTTCCTAAACCGATTCCAGAAGCTTCGCGAAAGCGCCTTCCAAGACCCACAGTCTTACTTTCATCGCTACGCATCAATGCCATTCGAAGAAGCACTCGCAACAGCACAAAGAATCTGGGAGACAATCAACCTCCCCAACCTCCAGGCAAACATCGAACCCACCCGCTCACGCGCAACACTAGTTCTGCGCAAAGGCGCTGCTCACGCGGTTGAAAGCGTGTTGCTCAGGAAGAGCTAGGGCTCCGAAAATCACCTTCAGCGTTTAGCATTCCGATGAAATTGGTCTGGTGAGCTTACGCTATGTAGCTCTGTCGTCATGATGTTTGCCAGCCTGCTTCGAGGTGGCATCAAACACGACTCGGTCGATATCGGAGACTCGTTGGTGATTCGTTTAGATGTATTGGTGATCGCTGTTTAGGGCACTCACTAGAAGCCCAAAAACTTTGTCAATACGCTTTTGTCCCAATTGACTGTCCACGTTCCATACTTTGCGTGGTACCAAAACAAGAAAGCGAACAATAGATAGATGAACGCAAAGCCAGCCAATATCAACAGGCCACTCTGCAGGTAGATTTTTCTTCTATATCGGAAACTGTCGCGGCGTATTGCCTCGATGTTTTGCAATAGTTCTGCCTCGTTCACTTCTCGTTTTTTAACAAAAAGAAGTACATCGTCCACTTTCGACTTATCGATGTTCGCGTCGGCAAGTATTTCCTTCATAAGTACTTTGACTGGCAAAGCGAGATACGACGGCAATACATTCAAGCCGCTCTCCAGAACCTCAGTTCTTCGTTTCAGTATTTTGCTGTCGATGGCGTCAGAGGAATTCACAGCTTGCTCAAACCAATCCCGGTCCGAGTCTGTGTAGTTCATCACGCGAGAGATTGCGAGGTTCTCGAATTCCATGGATTTGGGTCGTTTAGACATTTTCAGCTTTAAATGTTGGGAGTTCGTCCATGGGCAACATTCTAGGACTCGCCTTAGACAGCTAGTCTTCGCTCAACCACGCGAGCGATGCGATCAGCCCAAGACTGTGCGGTGCCTTCGTCGGCTGCTTCGACCATTACGCGGACGACTGGTTCGGTGCCTGAAGGGCGTAGGAGCACGCGTCCGGTGTCTTTGAGGTCGGCTTCGGCTTCTTTGACAGCGGCTTGGACTTCTGCGTCGTCGGTTTTGGTTCTGTCGACTCCGCGAACGTTGATTAGAACTTGTGGGTAGACCTTCATGACTGAGGCGAGGTCTCTGAGGGTGGTCTTGGTTTTGGCTACTTCGGCCATTAGTCGGAGGCCGGTTAGGACGCCGTCGCCGGTGGTGGCGTGCTTGGAGAGGATTACGTGGCCCGACTGTTCGCCGCCGAGGGTGTAGCCGTGTTCGCGGAGCTCTTCGAGAACGTATCGGTCGCCAACCTTGGTTTCGATCATCTCGATGTTGTGCTCTCTCATGGCGAGCTTGAGGCCGAGGTTAGACATGACGGTTGCTACCAGGGTGTTTCTGGCTAGCTCGCCGTTTGCTTTGAGGCTGAGGGCGAGGATTGCCATGATCTGGTCGCCGTCAACGATGGCGCCGGTGTGGTCAACGGCTAGGCAGCGGTCGGCGTCGCCGTCTTGGGCAATGCCGGCGGCCTTGTGCAAGAAGTTTTCGAGCACGTTCTGCCCAAACTGCGAGTGCTTGACCTCCGGGTGCCATTGCACGCCATAAATCTTGCGAGCCGAGTCAGCAAAGGCTGCAACAGGAGTAGTTTCGGTCGAAGCCAAAACCTCAAACCCTGCCGGAGCCTCCATCACCTGGTCGCCATGCGACATCCAGCAAATCTGCGAAGCCGGCTGGCCATCAAGAATCTCTCCCCCAGCACGAACAGTCAGCTCGGTGGCACCATACTCGCGCTTACCGGTCTTATCAACGCGTCCGCCAAGAGCATTAGCCAGAGTCTGAAACCCATAGCAAATACCCAAAACAGGGGCGCCCAATTCAAGAATCCCCGCATCAAGCTGTGGCGAGCCCTCCTCATAAACCGATGAAGGGCCACCCGAGAGAATGATCGCCAAAGGCTTCTTGGCCATAACCTCCTCAGCAGTGATGTTGTGGTGAACGATCTCGCTGTAAACACCGGCCTCGCGAACACGACGGGCAATCAGCTGAGCATATTGGGCGCCGAAGTCGACGACTAGGACTGGCT
>CANGNZ010000019.1 GCA_947455435.1 Microbacteriaceae bacterium | reverse complement strand
CTGCTCTCGAGGCGTTGCACGAAGGTGTCTGGGGCAAGCGAATGATTGATTTCGCTCCAGAGGTAAAGGCTGGTGCGTAACCATGGCTAAAGCAGAACTAATGAACTATGAGCAGGCGCTCGAAAAGTTTGAGGTCGTTATCGGTCTCGAGGTTCACGTTGAGCTCAATACCAACACCAAGATGTTTTGCGGTTGCCGCAACGACTTTGGTGACGAACCAAACACCAACGTCTGCCCGATCTGCATCGGCCTGCCGGGCTCGCTGCCTGCAGTAAACCGCAAGGCCGTTGAGTCGAGCATCGCGATTGGTCTTGCCCTGGGTTGCGAGATTGCACCGAACGGTCGTTTCTCTCGCAAAAACTACTTCTACCCAGACCTCGCAAAGAACTTTCAGACTTCGCAGTATGACGAACCAATCGCCTTCGAAGGCACCATCGACATCGAGGTGCCAAGCGGTGCGGTTTACACCGTAGACATCGAGCGTGCTCACATGGAGGAGGACGCCGGCAAGCTGACTCACGTCGGTGGCAACACCGGCCGCATTCAGGGTGCCCAGTACTCACTAGTCGACTACAACCGTGCCGGTGTGCCGCTGGTGGAGATCGTCACCAAGCCTGTCTATGGCGCCGGTGCAGAAGCGCCTGAGCTGGCAGCTGCCTACGTGCGCAGCATCCGCGAGATCGTCAAAGCGCTGGGTGTTTCAGATGCCCGCATGGAGCGCGGAAACGTGCGTTGCGACGCAAACGTTTCGATTCGACCACACGGCCAAGAGAAGCTGGGCACTCGCACCGAAACCAAGAACGTCAACTCGCTTCGCTCAATCGAGCGCGCGGTGCGTTACGAGATCCAGCGTCAGGCACACATCATCGCCAACGGCGGCACCATCACGCAAGAGACCCGCCACTGGCACGAAGACCGCGGCATCACCTCGTCGGGTCGCCCAAAGTCTGACGCCGATGACTACCGCTACTTCCCGGAGCCAGACCTTGTGCCGGTTCAGCCTTCGAAGGAGCTCATCGAGCAGATTCGCGCCAGCCTGCCAGAGAAGCCTGCAGAGCGTCGCAAGCGCCTGCAGGGGGAGTGGCAGTTCAGTGACCTAGAGTTCCGCGATGTAGTGAACGCAGGCCTGCTAGACGAACTCGAAGAGACCGTTGCCAAGGGAGCCAAGCCTCAGGCAGCTCGCAAGTGGTGGACGGGTGAAATCGCTCGCCTAGCCAACGCCGAAGGCAAAGACGTTTCTGACCTCGCAATCACACCTGCCGACGTAGCCGAACTCGCCACCCTGGTCGAGTCTGGCAAAATCAACGACCGAATCGGTCGCGAGGTTTTGCAGGCAGTGCTCGAAGGTGCGGGCAACCCTGCCAAGATCGTTGCCGACCGCGGCCTCGAGGTTGTCTCGGACGACGGCGCTCTTCAGGCAGCCATCGACGAAGCCCTCGCCAAGCAACCAGACGTGCTCGAAAAGATTCGCGAAGGCAAGCTTCAGGCTGCCGGTGCAGTTATCGGCGCAGTAATGCAGGCAATGAAGGGTCAGGCCGACGCCGGACGCGTTCGTGAACTAATCATCGAGAGAGCAAACGCCTAAAAATGTTTGCTGCCCAGTTCATCTTCAAGCCGGGTATCTACGACGAAGAGTTTCATAGACTCGACGCCTCGATTGACGAGTACGCACTAACCTTGCCCGGTTTTGTGGGTGTTGAGCGTTGGGTGAGCGCCGACAGCGAAACTAAGAACTCGATCTACTACTTCGAAGACATGGCAACCATCACAAAGTTCGCCCGATTTGAGGATCACCGAGAAGCCAAGACCAAGGTGCAGAACTGGTACAACGGCTACCAGGTAATCATCAGCGAAATAACTGCAACCTACGGTGACGGAAAGATCGAGACTATCGCTTCTTCGGTTTCGAAATAGGAACTTCGCGGATCTTCTGACTCGAAATCTGAAACACTCGGGTTGCGAGTTCATCAATATCTGCTTGGTTGTGGCTTGTGAAAATGATCGTCACGCCAGAGTTGTTTAGATCCTTTAGCAGCTTGCGCACCATCAAAACGCTGTCAGCATCCAAAGCATTGAAAGGTTCATCAAGAACCAATACCTTCGGGTCTTCCATGATCGCCTGAGCTAAAGAGAGCTTTTGCTTCATGCCCAAAGAGTATTTGCGAACCGGTTTCTTGTTATCTGGGTCTAGGCCAAAGAGCTGCATTGCCTTACGGACCTCAGGTTCTTTTACCACTCCACGAATCTCGGCCAGCTCCATGAGGTTTTTGATTCCTGAGCTGCCAGCCAGATAACCGGGACGATCGATGACAATGCCAAAGTGCTCAGGGAAGTCGCGACCTTTCGACATGAATTTAGGGTCGATTTCGACTTCACCGACGTCTGGCTGAACGAAACCGCAAATCAGTTTGAACAAGACTGACTTGCCAGAGCCATTCGGCCCAACAATCGCAGTTATTGAGCCTTCCTCGATTGCCATCGAAACACCGTCGTAGAGCTTCTGCCCTTTGAAGGTTTTTGATACCTCTGATAGTCGAATAATAGTCATTGGTTTTCCTTTCAATTCAAATCAGGTTTTGTGCAAATTTCGGTTTGGCTCTTGCCACAACGAAGACGACTAGCGCAACTACAAGCGCGGCAGAAACCGGTGCACCCAGGGCTTCGCCGTGATCGAATCCGTCACCCGATAGCGCAAACGGGGCAAAAACATTAACTGAATTAGCGCCAAGTGGTGAGAAATACCCAAGTGCGAAAAAGCTCGCGGCAACTATTGGCCACGAATAAGTGATGTCCCAATCGAACCAATTGAGGCTCGCAGCGACGGTCAACTCGAGTAAGTAAACCGCCACAAAACCCAAGTAGGGGAGGGCAAACCTAGAGGCAGACGCCAAATCCAAGGAACTGCCACTAGCAAACCAGAAAACAACTGGCGCTGCCGCCAGAAACGGCAATGACCAGATGACCTCACGCAAAATGGTTCGTACCTGCCACCGCCTATAGCTTCCAAAACGAACCAGCTCAGTTGTTGAGATTGGCCGTTTCGTCCTCGCCACATAGGCACTCACTCCAACCAGTGGCACAAGGCTCACAATTAGGTACTGGGTCAGATCACCGCTGGCCGTTGAAAAGAAGACTCGGGCAACGTCGCCTTGCCCCTGTAGCGACTTCGAAAAGAGCGTTTGAGAAGCCAAAAGCAGCAGGCCAAATTGGAGTAGCATGACGAACGGGCGTGAACCAAGTATTTGCCTCGCTTTGACACCTGATTTTAAAAGGGGAATTACGGCTAGGTTCAGGGCTATTAACGTTGAGAGACCCAGTATGGTCCAGCCGATTCCCTTTTCTGGCGTCAGAGCCCAACCCAGGTCGAAAGTTAAAGTTGTGTCGAATGCTGGGGGAACAGGTATAGGCGTCAGGCTACACATCAAACCCCAAATTGCCCATGCAATTACAAAAGCGATGGCGGCTGAAGAATACCCGCGCACCCAAAGCTGAAGACTAAACAAGGACGCCAAATAGAAAGCCACCAAAGCTGTGAAAAGAACCGCAAAACACGCGACCACAGGGCTGCTAAAGGACTCGGCAAAGTGAATAGAAGAATACGCCGATACCGAATCCGTGTGTGGAGTTAGCGCGTATGCGCTCCATGAAGAACCTCGGTTAGTGCCGGTGAAAATCGCCAAAATAACCAACGCCGTCACTGCAAAGGTGCTCGCGAAGGCCCCGAAAAGCTGCGAACCTAGACGCGTTACCTGACTTTTTATAGAACCGGCCCTGATCAAACTCGAACCTTCGTCTGAGTTCCTGCCTAGAGCATGAGTAACCCAGATCGCCCAAGTGCCAATGGCCAAGGCGATCTCCATTGAGCCGCCAATCACCATGAAGATTGCGTCCCACGGGTTAGTCGATGGATCCGTCGAGTAATCATGCCAGCGAGCCAGAATCAAAACCACAAGTACTATCTCGAAACACCAGCTAGCGGGGGCCTTCAAGCTCATATTTGCGCCCAGCCAAAAGTTGCGAATCAAGCGAATCTCTGGTTTCGGGTTGAGATTTTCACAATCCAGGCAAATGCTATTCCGCTAACCAAGATGACCCCGACTAGAGCCAAAACCGACTGACCTAATGGGTAGTCTTGCAGGCCGGCGGGGTAGATGGCTGCCCCTAGGTATGAGGCACCTGGAAGTCCAATCAACTGGGTCCATATTGATTCGCCCACGTAAATTACCGCCGGAAGCAATATCGCTAAAACCCGATTCTTTATTAGCACAACAGAGACCACGGTTAGAAGTGCAAACGCACTTGCGCTGACTCCGTTCCAGACCGCAGTGGTGATAGCGAATATGGGCAATCCGGCGCGCAGAGTCGCAGTGAGAGGGCTTTGGTTCTCACTCAAAGCCTGAATTGCCTCCTCCGTTGCCGCGTATACGTGAGAATTTATAACGTGGGGCATCAATCTTGGAATGACCAGAAAAGCAATTAATACCTTAACGAATGCAATTCCGCTGAATACCCCAAAGGTCCACGCAACAACTCGAATCACTTGTTGTTTCAAGCGCTTTTTTACCCCAACCCGGCTTCGTGTGTTTGCGAAGAACCGATTGTCCAATTCGGCCGTTAGGCCTAAGCCGGCTATCAAGGCGATTAGAAATGGAAAATAAAGCCGGATTGCACCGTTTTGTAATGCGTAATAAACCGCGGCGCTCGAAGGGTAAATAGCCGCAGATAAGTGGCTCATTGACGAAACTAAGTCGGCCGTGCAAACCACAATGGTCAGGGATGTGGCTAGTGACATGCCTCTCGGAATTCTAATGTTTGGCACGAATTTCTTCGGTTAGTTAGTTCTGAAGAAGCCAGTGACTAGAACGTCGACCAGAGCCCAAGCATTGTTAGTTACGATCAGGCGCGTGGCCGTGCCAACTGGAGTGCTGTTCGAGATTGTAGACGGAATGGTGTTCACAGCGATGCCGACTCTCTCGGGATATTGTGTTCCGTCGGCTCCATTCTGAGCCTTAACGTTCATCAGATATGAACCACCAATGCTGTCAAATTGAACTGCTGACACACCTGCGCGCGTTTTTACCTGGTATTCCCAGTAGTGAGACTGCTGGAATCTGCCAACTACGAGGAGCGCGCCGCCGCCTGATTTTGCCAAGTTTCCGTTTATCATTGCATCCCCTTTTATTCGATGAAGTTTTTCGAATGTGCCGGGTTCAACATAACATCATTTCAATGGCAAACTTAATCATTTTGACAAAATGTTCTTTGGTGTGGGTTTGCGATAGGCGCCAAGAATGAGAAAAGCCCGACCAAAAAGTCGGGCTTTATCTTTTGGGGTGAGTAACGGGACTTGAACCCGCGACATCCTGGACCACAACCAGGCGCTCTACCAGCTGAGCTATACCCACCATGCGTTGCATAAGCAACTATGAAAGTTTAGCAGAAACCTTCTCTGCCGCTATCTGTGCTTCGGCAGAAGATGGACCGGGCAGTTCAACGAAAACTGTTTCACGGTAGTAGCGGAGTTCTTGAATCGACTCTTTGATGTCGGCGAGAGCTCGGTGACCGCCGTCTTTCTTTGGGAGCTGAAAGTAAACGCGCGGGTACCAGCGGCGTGAAAGCTCTTTGATCGAAGAGACGTCGATGTTTCGGTAGTGCAGGTGTTGATCGAGTGCCGGCATGTAGCGGTTGATAAACATGCGGTCGGTGCCGATGCTGTTGCCGGCTAGGGGAGCCTGGCGGGCTTCTGGAATGTATTGCTTGATGTAGTCGAGAACCTGCTTTTCGGCTTCTGCTAGTTCGAGGCCGGTGGCGAACTCGTTGATGAGGCCGCTGGTGGTGTGCATATCGCGCACGAAATTGTTCATGTTGGCCAGCGAGTCTTCGCGTGGCTTGATGACGAGGTCGATGCCTTCGTCAACCAGCTCGAGGTCGGAGTTGGTTATTACGACCGATATCTCAACCAGGCAGTCCTTTTCAGGGTCGAGCCCAGTCATCTCACAGTCAATCCAGACCAAGTGTTCAGAAATAGTAATCACGTTCCCAAAAATAGAGCGGGCTCCCGACAATTAACCGGGAGCCCACCTATTCTAAATTGCTTGGCTATGCCTTCTTGGCAAGTCGAGCTGCTTTGCGGTCTTTACCGCCCTCGACAATCCAGTAAAGCGTTGGCACGATGATCAACGTCAACGCAGTTGACGAGAAGAGTCCACCGATAACCACGATTGCGAGCGGCTGACTGATGAATCCACCACCACCGGTGACTCCAAGAGCCATCGGGGTCAGCGCAAAGATGGTTGCAAGCGCGGTCATCAGAATCGGGCGTAGACGCTGTCTGGCACCGTCCATGATGGCCTCGTGAATTCCTCGACCCTCCTTGCGGTACTGGTTGATCAAGTCAATCAAGACGATCGCGTTGGTAACCACGATGCCAACCAGCAGCAACATACCGATGATCGCCGAGATGTCTAGAGCCGTGTTGGTGATCAAAAGCATCGCTAGAGCACCGGTAGCAGCAAACGGAATCGAAACCAACAGGATCAGCGGCTGACGAATCGATCGGAAGGTGCCGACCATAACCACGAACACAAGGGCAATACCGGCGAGGCCGGCGAACCCTAGCTGCGTGAACGAGTCGGTTTGCTGCTGTGAGAGACCCCCGATAGAAGCGGTTACGCCAGCAGGGAGGGTCACCGTCTTGAGTCGGGCGGTTACGTCAACCGTCAATGCGCCGAGGTTCTTACCCTTTGGAGTTAGCGAGACCTTTGCTGTGCGGTCGCCCTTTGAACTGGTGATGCTTACTGGCACATTCGTCATTTGGACATCCGCGATACTCGAAAGCGCAACGGTTCCGGTCATGGTTGGGATCGCGATGTTGCGAACGTCTGCCACCGTGACTGGCTTGTCTGCTCCAACCACGTAAATGTTTGTCGAAACTCCGTTGAGGTTCACAGCACCAATGCTCATCGGCTGCATCTGCCCAGCAACGATGCCACCGACGGTGATTTCGTTTAGACCCAGACGAGCAGCTGCCAAACGGTCAACTGTCACCTTTAGTGTGCGCTGCTTGGTGGCAAGAGAGTTGGTGATTTCGGTTACGTTCTTCGTTCCCTGCATCGCCTTTTCGACGGCAATGATTCCGGCTTCAAGAGCTGCATCGCTCTTTGCATTCACCTGAATGTCGACTGTAGAGGACGAGCCAAAGCCTGGCCCACCGCCGCTTGAGAACTTGACGGTTCCAAGAGTCGAATCTGCCTTGAACGCCTTCTCAACAAACTTCTGAACATCGGCAACGCTTGCGCCGTCTTTCACGGTGATCTGGTGTGAGATTCCGCCAGCCGAAGCGCCGAATGCAACGCGTCCGTCACCGGTCGAGCCGATGGTGGTGAGAATCACCGAGACGTCCTTGTCAGCCATCACAAGGTTCTCAACCTTGAGGGCAGCCTCAGATTGGTCGGCGAGAGTCGCCCCAGGTGAAAGCGTCTGGGTAGCAACCGTCGAGCTGGAACCTGATGAACCGAGGAAGTCGGTTTTCAAGAACGGGGTCATGCCGATGGTCAAGAAGAAAATCAGAACCGAGGCAACAACAGTCCAGATCGGGTGCTTCTGGGTGTTTTTGATGATCGGAAGGTATGCGCGCTGAAGAATTGACTTGCGCTCCTTCTCTTCCTCGGCCAAGCGAGCCTTCTCGGCGTCCTTAGAGGTCTTTGGCTCCTTTAAGAACCAGTAGGCGAGAACCGGCACGATGGTTAGCGCGACGAAGAGCGAAATGACGAGTGCCACCGAGAATGTGAAGGCGAAAGGCTTGAACAGTTCGCCAACCAAACCGCTGACCAGTGTGCCAAGCAAGATAAACGGGCCAACGGTGGTGATTGTGGCTGCGGTGATCGCACCCGAAACCTCCTTGACCGATCGAAGGATCGCCTTCTTCTTAGGCTCGCCATAAGAGAGGTGTCGGTTGATGTTTTCGATAACCACGATCGAGTCGTCAACCACGCGACCGATCGCGATGGTTAGAGCACTCAGCGTGAAAAGGTTCAGCGAGTAACCGA
This sequence comes from Microbacteriaceae bacterium, assembly GCA_947455435.1. GTDB lineage: Bacteria > Actinomycetota > Actinomycetes > Actinomycetales > Microbacteriaceae > Rhodoluna. The sequence continues at coordinate 16,956 of CANGNZ010000019.1, read as the reverse complement.
AGAGGTTTAGGCCGATGAAGGTAACCAGCAACGAGGTCGGAATCGAGATCGCGGTAACCAGGGTTGGGCGAACCGAAAGCAGGAACACAAGGATGGTCAGGACGGCGAATGCGAGACCAAGAAGACCCTCAGTGGTTAGGTCGTGAAGTGACTGCTCAACATAAGGTGCCTGGTCGAAGATGGTGGTGACTACGACGCCCTTGCCAAGTTCTTTTGTCAGTTCGGTCACCTTGTCTTGCACGGCGTGCGAGATGGCCACCGTATTTCCGTCTTGAGTCTTCGTAATCGAGACCGCGAGGGCGTCCTTGCCGTTTACTCGAGTGATCGAGGTAACCGGCGACTTCACATAGGTGACGTCGGCAACATCAGCGATGGTGACGGCAACGGTCGAAACAACTGGTCCGGTCATGCCAAGCGAAGTCTTGGTCCCCATCAACGGCAACTTCTTGAATGCGTCCAAGCTGTTGACCTCGGTGCCGACCTCAACAGAGATCGAACCCTTTGAATCGGTGAGGCTGCCAGCGGGAACGATAAAACCGTTGGTCTTCAAAGCTGTAACGATGTTTTGCTGCGAGAGGCCGTAAGAGGCCAAAGAGTATGAATCGAGCTTGATGTTTACGCGCTTCTCTTCAACACCCGAAACGGTCACATCGCGGACACCGGCGATACCGCTAAACAATGTTGGCGCGACTTCCTGAAGCAACTTGCCTATCTTGGCGTTGTTTGGCGACGAGATACCAAGCGAAACAATTGGCACGCTATCGAATGAGCCAGAAATAACCTGGGCGGTTGCGCCGGTTGGCAGTTTCGCCTGAACCGAGGCAATGGCTGCCGAAAGGTTCTCTTTTACCTTTGCCGTCGAGGTGCCGTAGTCGAACTCAACACGCAGAATTGAGAGATTGTTCTGCGAGGTCGAAGTCGATGAAACTAGGCCGTCAAGCGCCCTGACCGCGGTTTCTAGCGGGCGGCTCACCTGCGAGTCGATTACCTGAGGCGATGCGCCAGGGTATGTGGTCACAATTGCGGCCTGAGGGGTCTCAAACGATGGAATCAGTTCTTGCTTTAGCGAGCCGAGTGACACCAAGCCGAAAATGGCGATGATGATCGTGACGAGGGCAACAACCGAGCGGTTTGCGAGACTCAATTTGGCTAGACGAAACAAAGCGACCTTCTCTCAAGGGGGTTTACCTTAAGCGTAACCGCCGAAAACTCCCTGCTATTCCGCTCGTCGGTGCCAAAATGGTAGCGAATGCCATAGGAGTCACGATGTTTGATCGCAACCGCTTAGCCAAGCTTCACGCCGAAGAGCAGGCAATTTTTCTAGAAAACAACCCAAAGTCGAAGGCAGCATACGAAGCAGCCGACAACCTTTTCGGACGCGTGCCAATGACGTGGATGAACAAGAAGGCCGGCGGCTTCCCGCTCTATTTCGATAAAGCGGTGGGCAACCGGATCTGGGACATCGATGGTCATGAATACATCGACTTCGCACTTGGCGACACGGGTGCAATGGCTGGCCACTCGCATCCCGTAGTCGTTGACGCAATCGTGAATCGCGTCAAAACCGATGGCGGCATGACAACCATGCTGCCAACCGAGGACGCCCAGTGGGTTGCTAAAAACCTGACCGAACGCTTTGGAATGGCCAAGTGGAGCTTTTCACTGACTGCAACCGATGCCAATCGTTGGGCAATTCGCCTCGTTCGTGCTATCACCGGCAAACCAAAAATCCTTTTCAACGCCTACTGCTACCACGGCTCGGTTGACGAAGCCCTAATCGTGGTTGGTCCAGACGGCGAAGGTATGAGTCGCCCAGGCAACGTAGGTTCGCCGGTTGACGTCACCGAGACTTCTCGAGTCGCCGAGTTCAATGATCTCGAAGGGCTAGAACGCCAGCTCAAAAACGGCGACGTAGCTGCCGTGCTCATGGAACCAGCTCTAACCAATATCGGCATCGTCTTGCCAGAACCCGGCTACCTCGAAGGCGTGCGAGAACTCACCAAGAAATACGACGCTCTTCTGATAATTGACGAAACTCATACTTTCTCGGCCGGCTGGGGTGGCATGACTATGCGCGATCATCTCGAACCAGACGTTTTTGTGATCGGTAAGGCAATCGCAGGCGGAATCCCAACCGGCACCTATGGTCTCAGCGAAGAGTTCGCCAAACGCGTGCTTGAACGCACCGACCTCGACCTCGTCGACATGGGTGGTGTTGGCGGCACCCTCGCGGGTAACCCGTTATCGGTTGCGGCAATGAGAGCGACTCTCGAGCAGGTTCTTACCAAAGAGAACTTCGAGCCAATGATCGACCTCGCTACCTATTTCACGGCCGGCGTGAACGAGTTATTCGAAAAGTACGACCTGCCATGGTCGATTAACCAGTTGGGAGCTAGAGCTGAGTACCGCTTTGCAAAGCCTTACCCGATCACCGGTACGGCAGCATTCGAATCAGCAGATGCCGAGCTCGAAGACTTCTTGCACCTCTACCTAGCCAACCGAGGCGTCTTGTTGACGCCATTTCACAACATGGCACTAATGTGCCCATCGACCACTAAACAAGACGTAGATCAACACCATCGGGTCTTTGAATCGGGCATACAGTCCCTATTGTCACTAGACTAAAGGTCGTTGAAACATCTGTTTCAGTCGAACTTATTGGGAGATTCATGAAGTCAATTCGCATTATTGCGGCCTTGCTACTTGCAACGGCATCTATCGCAACTGCTGGTGCAGCAAACGCATCAGCAAAGATCACCGTAGACCTACCGAACGACGCAGTCGCCGCCGGTGACGTCGCTCAGATTCCTGTAACCGTCACCGGCCTAACCTGGGCAAAGGCTGACGTAACCGTTACCTCTGCAGATGGCGACCTAACCGTAGTTGACGCCAACAGCGTTCTAACCCTTCAGCCTGGTTACACCGGCCTAACCGGTACCGAGCTTTCGTTCTTCGGCAACACCGCCGACGTCGTTTCTGTTCTCAGCAACGGCCTCAGCTGGACTTCGCCACAGACCGCAGCAACAAACGTTCTAAAGTTCAAGATTTCGATCTCTGAGCACGTAGACAACCAGGTTGTTGACCCGACCACTGGTCACTCATACCGCTTTGTTCCTAACGAAAGCATCTCTTGGTTTGACGCTCGCACCGCGGCTCACGCGCTTTCGGTTTCGGGCCACGCTGGCTACCTTGTAGCAATCACCAGCGCTGCTGAGAACACCTTCGTTGCAACCAAGACCGACGCAGAGAACGTCTGGATCGGCAGCACCTCAGACTTGGCCACCCTTGCGGCGCTATCGCCAGCAATCACGGGTAATTCAACCTGTGGCTACTACTGGGCCGATGGCTCAGCAGCAGGTCAGCCAACCAGCACCGACTGTGAAACCCCAACCGCTGTAAACGGTTCATACTTCGCCTGGGCCGAGGGTGAGCCTAACGGCGCCAACCACGTTGAAGACTGTGGTGTTGACAACTGGCAGGGTTCGCGCGGCTCATGGAACGACCTTGACTGCAACTCAGCTGCAGCCGCAGGCTTCCTAGTTGAGTTCGACACCTCTGCATCTGACTTCACCGGCAAGGCGTTGGTTTTCGACGACCTAACCGGCCAGGGCGTAGACGCAGTTCCAGCCGAAGTGGCTCAGCCGCTAGCAAACACCGGAGCAACCTTGTTCCCGGCAATTGAGCTAGGCGCGATCGTTTCGATCGCCGGCGCAATTGTTCTACTAGTTGCTCGTCGCAAGGCAAGCAAGTAACAGAAACCTGCAAGAAGCGGGGTCACCGAAAGGTGGCCCCGCTTTTTCTTTTTCACCGAAACAGGGGTATGCACCTGTTACTGGTTACCGCCAAAAACCCGCTTATTAGATTTAAACCTTTATGTGCCCGTATTTGAATGGAGTTCAAATTGAAGACCTTCGGTAAGAAGATCGCTTTACCTGCAGCTTTGTTGCTTGCAACCACCACCATGTTGGCTGCTAGCCCGGCCCAAGCTGCAGACATCGCAAATCCGCAGGGGGTGTTGCTTGACACCGTCACTGCGACCATCACTGCTACCCCAGACTTTCTTGATCTAAACAACTCACCGAGCTGGGTATCTGATGGCAACCTAGCGACTCTTAGCCAGTGTGCTTTTAGCACCGATGGCGGTTCACGCGTTTACAAGGCGCTCAACCTAAAGATCACCAAGGCCGGCCACTACACGTTCCGTATCGTTGGCACAGCTCCTGCTTACAACGGCGACATCAACGAAAGCCCAATTCAGGACCCTTTCATGGCTCTTTACAAGGGATTCGACCCACTGCACCTTGATCAGAACGTTGTTGGTTGCAACGATGACGAGTACGACACCGTGAACCCAGCTTGGGTCAATGGCGACACCTTCCCAACCAACGGTGAATCAAACACGAACGACCGTTGGTCGAACTTCGAGTCTGATTTGACCCCGGGTAACTACACCGTGATCCTCACCACCTACAACCAGGTAACTTCAGCGGCTTGGTCGCCTGTAGCACCACAGTCGGCAACCTTTGAATACTGGGGCCCAGAGTGCGGTATTGAGACCGTTGCCTGCGCCGCTTCAACTACGCCAGTAACCAAGCCGACCAAGGCACCTACCTTGGCTCACACTGGTTCTGTAACATCGCCTGTTGTTCCAGTTGGTTTTGGTCTAGTGTTCGCCGGCCTAGTGATTGCTCGCGCAACTCGTCGCAAGAAGTCCAACTAACCAAAGAGCCTAAAGCGACGCCCCCGAGTTTAGGCTTGGGGGCGTCTCCTTTTGTTTGAGGTTGCCTCAGCACAATAAACTTGCAACATTGCCCTCGTAGCTCAGTGGATAGAGCAAGAGCCTTCTAATCTCTTGGTCGTAGGTTCGATTCCTACCGAGGGCGCATGATTATTGATGTTTGGTCAGACGTTGTCTGCCCGTGGTGCTTCATAGGCAAGCGCCGGTTAGAGAAGGCGGTTGCTGGCCTTCCAGCAGGAACACCAGTTGAGATTCGTCACCGCGCCTTTCAATTGCAACCCGACATCGTTGGAGTCACCCCTACAGCCGAATTATTGGCTAGTAAATATCGCGTAGATGTCGACCAAGTGGCGAAGATGCAGGCAAACGTTTGCTCGATTGCCGATGGCGAAGGACTTTGCTATGACCTTGCCGACACGCTCTCTGGCAACACCCTAGACGCGCATTGCTTGGTGCTGTGGGCGGCCACAAAAGGCAAGCAGGGCGAATTGCTTGAGGCGATGTATTCGGCCTATTTTGAGCAGTCTGAAGCACTTTTTAGTCGTGAAGACCTCGTCTCTGTGGCTGCTCGTGTGGATTTGAAAGAAGCCGAAGTTTCGGCGCTTTTGGATTCAAGTGAGTTCGCTGAGCAGGTTTTGGAAGACCAGCGAGTGGCGCAGAGTCTTGGTGCCGGGGGAGTGCCTTTTTTTGTGATCGATATGAAGCTCGGGATTTCGGGAGCTCAGCCGCTAGAGGTGTTTGAGCAAGCTCTCGCGCAAGCCCTAGCGGGTTAGCGAGACCTAGGGGTATACCCCTAAAACAAACGGATTTAAGGGGTAACTTCGCTATATTTGACTAGAACTATCTGTTCGTTTATTTGATTGGGAATCATGAAGAAAATTGTTTCTGGCATTGTTGCGCTCGCGCTCGGTGTCCTAGTTTCAGGTCTTGGCGCAAGTGCTGCCAACGCCCTACCAACCACTACCAGCTGGACCGACGCCGGTCTTCAGCAAATGTTCAGCGTAAAGGGTCACCTGACCTGGTCGGCTGACGGCCTCGGTATTGCTTCTGGCCAGACCGGTACCATTCAGGTCAAGCGCCCAGCAACGTCAAGCGTTATCGCCGCTTACCTGATGGTGAGCACTGTTGGTGTAACCACCACTCCTGCCGACGTGAAGATCAACAACGCAGCTGTTACTTTCACTCACACCGCGACCGAGACCACTTCGGGCTTCAACTTCACCAACTACCTTGCCGATGTAACCAGCAGCTTGAAGTCGTTCATCGACGACAAGAACCCTGGTGTAATCGACATCGCAGTTGACAACGGTGCAGCTCAGCTAGACCCAGATGCCTTCATCACCGGTGACGCTCTAGTGGTTGTTTTCAACACCCCTAAGGCTCCTTCTGCTTCGTTCGTACTGAACTTCGGTACCTCGAACCCAGCCGGCGACAACTTCAGCCTTGCTTACCCAGCGCTGACTCAGCCAGAGACCGCAGACCTTGAAATGTCTATCGGTGACGCCTACTCATACGGCTCGGGCCAGACCTCAGTTGTAACCGTAAACGGCCAGACCCTATCTGACCAGACCGGTCACTTCGACGACTGCAACGCATTCGCTACCGACAACACCAACTGCCCAGACCCAGCACTTATTACCGTTGGTGGTGTAGGCGACAACCTAGACAACCCAACCGCCGGTGGCACCTGGACCCCAACCAGCGACGATGAGCTTTACTCTCTTTCGCCGTTTGTTCACGTTGGTGACACTCAGATTGCGGTAAACACCACTAACGCCTCGAACGATGACAACTTGTTCATGGCTGCCTTCTACCTGAAGGATGTTGCTGTCACCGGTGCTGCTCCAGTTAGCAGCCTCGGCGCCATCACCACGCCTAAGGTTGACGCAGAGCCAGTAACCAAGCCAACCTTGGCTGAGACTGGTGCAAACGCCGATTGGATGCTAGTGAGCCTTGCCGTTGCAGCCATGATGGTTGCCGCAGGTTCGGTTGCTTTAGTTTCTGCAAAGCGCCGCGCGTAATAACTAGTTCAAAAACGAAGCCCCGGAGTCACTGACTCCGGGGCTTCGTCGTTTCACGCTAAGGTTCGTATAAAGTCGAAAGCATGTCTGAACAGTTACCTCCATGCCCGCAGTGCGGCAGTGTGTACACCTATGAAATGGATCCGCTTTTGGTTTGCCCTGAGTGCGCCCATGAGTGGACGCCTGAGGTTGACGACATTGAGGTTGAAGTTGTCGTCAAAGACTCCGTAGGCAACGTTCTGCAAGACGGCGACACAGTAACGATTGTTAAGGACCTAAAGGTCAAGGGCTACTCGACATCGATCAAGGTTGGCACCAAGGTGCGCAACATTCGTTTGATCAGCGCAGCTGACGGTCACGACATTGACGCCAAGGTCGACGGATTCGGCTCGATGTATCTCAAGTCGAGCATCGTTAAAAAGGTTCTCTAGCCGAGAAGTGACTTCATCTGCTTGTAGATGACTCCGGCTGCATAAACCGGGTTTAGTCGGGTGAGGAAGTCCATCATCTTGGCATCTTGGCCAATGCAGATCCTTGGCTTGTTGTTTTCGATGGCGTCAACCATCGCTTTGGCCGCGTCGGTGGGTTTGGTCATCTTGAACTTGGGTGCGTCTTCGCCGGCTGGGCCAGGGTTGGCCATTCCAGAGTTCGCAGCAATGTTGGTTTCGATGGCGCCAGGGAACACGATTGTTACGCCGACTTTGGTGTCGAGGAGTTCTGAGCGCAGACCCTCCGTCAATAACTTGATGGCTGCCTTCGATGCACCGTAGACACTCTGGCCTGGAACGGGCGCATAGGCGCCCATTGACGACACGTTGAGAATGTGTGCCTCTGGGCGCTTCAGGAGTTCTGGCAGGAACGACTTGACCATGTGGAGTGGGCCATTGAAGTTGACGTTCATCACGCGCGCTGCGGCTTGGTAGCTGAGGTCGTTAACCTTGACGAACGCCTGAATGATTCCTGCGTTGTTCATAATTGCGTCCACTGCGCCGAGTTTCTTGATTACCTCGGCAGGCAGTGCGCCAACTTTTGCCGAATCGGTGACGTCGACTACGAAAGTTTCGACGGTGCCGCCGAGTCTCTCGGCTTCTTTCTTGGTTTCTACCAAGAAGTCTTCGCGAAGATCAACTGCGGCAACCTTGGCGCCACGTTTGACTAATTCGAGGGTGATTTCTCGACCCATGCCGTTGCCGGCTCCGGTTACTACGACTACTTTTCCGTTGACCTTCATTTGAACCCCTTTGTCTTGGTAATTCAACCTTACAACTCGTTCGTATGCAAATGATTATTCGTGGAACAAATACGTGTGTGAATTGATTGGGACTCTCATGGACCTTTCTCAGATCGAACTCGAAATGCTTGATGGCTCAACCAAGAAGTTTGGTGACGTTGCCGGCAAGGTGACTCTCGTCGTGAACGTGGCTTCGCGCTGCGGGCTGACTCCACAGTATGAGGCGCTAGAGGCGCTGCAGAAGAAGTATGCCTCTCAAGGGTTCGTTGTGGTCGGTTTGCCATCGAACCAGTTCTTTCAGGAGCTGTCTTCCGAGTCCGACATTTCTGAGTACTGCTCAACCACCTGGGGTGTTACGTTCCCAATGACCGCGAAGGTTAAGGTGAATGGCCGCTCACGTCACCCGCTTTACAAAGAACTGGTCAAAGCCAAAGATCATTCTGGTGTTGCTGGCCCGGTGCTTTGGAACTTTGAGAAGTTTTTGGTTCTTGCCGACGGCTCCGTAAAGCGTTTTCGCCCACCGGTGAAGCCCGACTCTGAAGAAATCGTCTCGGCTATCGAGGCCGCGCTCTAGCTAGATGGCTGGTCGCTGAGTAATTCGGTGTCCATCGGGGCAGATTCGCCTAAGCCGGCATTGATTCGGCTCAAGTCTTCGTTAGATAAGACAAGGTCTAGTGCGCTTAGCGCGTCTAAAACGGACTCTTTGCGCGTCACCCCCGGGATTGGCACAAGCTGGCTGGAAAGGCTTCTGAGCCAAGCAATTGCTACCGCGTAGGTTGAGACGTTCTTCTCGGTTGCAATCGCCTTGATGATGCCCTGAGCTTCGTTTTCGCGGGCACCCTTGGTTGGTGACCATGGCAGGAACTTAATGTTGTGCTTTTCGCAAACTTCGAGAACATCTAGTTCTTGGCGGTATGCCGGGTTCAGTTGGTTTTGCACGCTGGCAACATCGCCGATCACCTCGATAGCGCGAGTTAATTGCTTAGCGGAATAGTTGCTGACGCCGATGTTTTGAATGAGTCCGCGTTGTTTCAGAGCGGCAAGATTCTCGAGTTGCTGCTCAAACGGCATTTTTGGGTCGAGGCGGTGGTGCTGCCAAAGCGGAATACTGTTGACGTTGAGCCGACCGGCCGAAGCCTCAACTGCGCGAAGCAGGTAGTCAAGGCTGGCGTTGCGACCCCAAACCTCACCTGGTTTGCGAGTGATACCGGCTTTGGTCGCGATGAACAGGTTTTCGGTCTTGCCTGTGAATGTTCTAACCGCCTCGGCCAGTAGTTCTTCATTGTGACCGAAGGTGTTCCAACTCGGGGCATAGATGTCTGCGGTGTCGAAGAGGGTTACACCCCGTCGCATCGCCTCATGCAGTGCCTCAATAGTCGATTCGCGGTTTTGTTCGCTCGCTCCGAAGGATGCCTTCATGAAGCCGAACCCGAGCGCACCAAACATGATTAATCCTTTTTGGTGATAAGTAGGCTTGCGCCGGCTGAGAGGGCCAAACAAATAACGATCACAAACAGCGACGCTTCGGTGCTGATATCTGGAGCCCACTCAATGGGGTGACCTCCGTTTATGAAAGGGAGTTCATTCACGTGCATTGCGTGGGCAACCAACTTGAAACCGATGAAGGCAAGAATTGCCGAAATGCCGTACTCGAGAAAACGTAGCTTCTCAATAAGGCTGCCGAGCAAGAAGTAAAGCTGGCGAAGACCCATGAGGGCAAAAATGTTTGCCGTCAGCACGATGAAACCATCGGTGGTGATACCGAAGATTGCAGGAATCGAGTCGAAGGCGAACATGACATCCGTCAGCGCCAAGGTAATGAAAACAACGATGATCGGTGTAAAAGTGCGCTTACCAGCAACGTCGGTGCGGATCTTCATGCCTTCGTAGGTTTCGGTGTAGGCAATTCGCTTGCTCAAGAATTTGGTTAGCTTCGATTCAGACTCTTCATCGTCATCTTCGCTGCGGAGCAACTGGTGAATCGCCGTGTAGATCAAGAACGCGCCAAACAGGTAGAAGATCCCGGTGAAAGCGTTCAAGATTGCAACACCGGCAAAGATAAATGCGGCTCTCAGCACGAGCGACATGATGATGCCGACCATGAGGACCTCTTGCTGGTACTTCTTTGGCACCGCGAAGCGCGACATGATGATTACGAAGACGAAAAGGTTGTCGACGCTGAGGCTGTATTCGGTCAGCCAACCGGCAAAAAACTCGCTGGCGTGACCGCCGCCTGAAGTCACGACGAGGAAGGCGCCAAAGATGACAGCCAGCAGGGCGTAAAAGCCAACCCAAAGTGCTGACTCTTTTGTCGAAGGTTCGTGAGGTCGTCTCGCAATGATGAACACGTCTGCGAGCAAAATGCCAACAAGGGCAATGATTGTGGCTAGTTCAAACCAAGCCGGGATGCTGTGATTGCCCATTATTTAAGTGAGTTCGAACTGGCCGCCCTCGATCTGACCCTGCTTGCGGTACATGTCGAGTTTGGTTCGAGTGTCTTGAATGTCTAGGTTTCGCATGGTTAGCTGCCCAATGCGGTCGGCTGGGCCGAAGGCTGAGTCTTCGGTGCGCTCCATCGAGAGCTTCTCTGGGTGGTAGCTGAAGCCTTCACCCTCGGTGTTCACAATCGTGTAGTCGTCACCGCGACGCAGGCGGAGGGTGACGGAACCGTTGACAGCCGAGGCAACCCACTTCATTAGTGCCTCACGAAGCATGAGGGTTTGCGGGTCAAGCCAGCGGCCCTCGTAAAGTAGGCGACCCATGCGGCGACCCTCAGAGTGGTACTGCGCGATGGTGTCTTCGTTGTGAATCGCGCTGAGCAGGCGCTCGTAAGCGATGTGAATCAAAGCCATGCCTGGCGCTTCGTAGATGCCGCGGCTCTTGGCTTCGATGATTCGGTTTTCGATCTGGTCGCTCATGCCGAGGCCGTGGCGACCGCCAATCTTGTTGGCTTCGTACATCAACTCGACGGCGTCGGTAAATTCCTTGCCATTGATGGCAACCGGGCGACCCTGACGGAACGTAACGGTGACGTCTTCTTTATCGATTTTCACCGAGTCGTCCCAGAATTTGACACCCATGATCGGCTCGACGATTTCGAACGAGGTGCTTAGTTCTTCAAGGCTCTTGGCCTCGTGAGTGGCACCGAGCATGTTTGCATCGGTCGAGTAAGCCTTTTCGGTTGATGCGCGGTATGGCAGCTTGCGCTCCTGAAGCCACTCAGACATCTCGTGGCGGCCACCAAGTTCGTTTACGAAGTCGGCATCGAGCCAAGGCTTGTAGATGCGAAGGTTTGGATTTGCAAGCAGGCCGTAGCGGTAGAAACGCTCGATGTCATTGCCCTTGTAGGTTGAGCCGTCGCCCCAGATCTCGACGCCGTCTTCGCGCATTGCTCGCACCAACCGGGTGCCGGTGACTACACGGCCGAGGGGAGTGGTGTTGAAGTAAACCTTGCCGCCGGTTCGGATGTGAAACGCTCCGCAGGCGATTGCTGCAAGACCCTCTTCGACCAGCGATTGGCGGCAGTCAACCAAGCGGCCGGCCTCGGCGCCATATTCGGTTGCGCGGTCAGGGATCGAGTCGATGTCGTCTTCGTCGTACTGGCCGAGGTTAGCGGTGTACGCGAACGGGATTGCGCCCTTTTCGCGCATCCAGGCAACGGCAACCGAGGTATCGAGACCACCAGAAAACGCGATGCCGACTTTTTCGCCGACTGGGAGGGAAGCTAGAACTTTAGACACACCTCTAGGCTACCCAACTTTTGGCACTTAGGCGGGCTGTTGTTGAGTGATGCAGTGGATTCCGCCACCGCGCGCAAATAATGGGCGGGCGTCAACTAGGACGATTTCTCGACCCGGATAAACACCTTCGAGAATTCGCTTGGCGACTGCGTCGTTCTCATCTTCGAACGCGCAGAGAATCACTGCACCGTTGCAGATGTAGTGGTTGATGTATGAGTAATCAACGAAACCGTGTTCGTCTCGTAGGGTTTTGGGTGCTGGAACACCAACGAGTTTGAAGTCAGTGGTCTCGTGAAGCGTGCGCTTTACTTCGTGGCTAACAGCGAAGTCTGGGTGATTTTCGTCTTGCTGGTCGTGAAACAGAATGGTGTTTTCGTCGGCAAAACAGGCGACGATGTCGATGTGGCCTCTGGTTCCGAATTCGTCGTAGTCGCGGGTGAGGCCTCGTCGAATCCAGATTGCCTGGTTGGTGCCTAGCTTTGCGTGCAACTCCTCTTCGACTTCTTCACGGCTCCACTCCGAGTTGCGGCCTTCGCCAAGCTGTACGGTTTCGGTGAGCAGAATTGCGCCTTTGCCGTTTACGTGGATGCCGCCGCCCTCGTTGATTAACGGTGAGTCAATGCGTTGTGTTCCTGTTGCGTCGGTGATTACCTTCGCAACCTGGTCGTCTTTGTCCCATGAGGCCCAAGTGCCCTGGGCTCCCCAGCCGTTGAAAACCCAGTTCACGCCAGCTAGTTCGCCTTGCGCATTTTTCACAAATGTTGGGCCGATGTCGCGTGCCCAACCGTCGTTGAGTTCTGCCTCGAGAAGCTCTACGCGAGGGTCAAGAAAAGTTTTTGCCGTTGCGATGTCTTTGTTTTCGACCAACATGGTTACTGGTTCGAATCGAACGATCGCGTTGGCCACACTAGACCATGCCCGATATGCCTCTTCGGCATCTGGTTCGAGCGTGTAATCAGCTGTTGGCCATGCCATCCAGGTGCGTTCATGCGGCTGCCATTCGGCAGGCATTACCCAGGTCATCTGGCTACTCCTGCGATACCGCCGTTTTCGCCGTCGCCATTCGGTTGGCGCGGGTTTTTCACCGATTCGGTGAGTTTGGAGTAGGTGTCTGGGCGGCGAGTAGCCAAGAATGGGAACAGGTCGAGCCAGTCACGTCGCTGGTCGAGGTCAAGATCGGCAACGAGCACCTCGTCTTCGTCGCGCGAAGCCTGAGCGAGAATTCGGCCGAAAGGGTCGCAGATGAACGAGGTTCCGTAGAACGTGATCGCGCCCTCATTGCCCCAGCGGTTTGGTACAACCATGAACGTGCCGTTAGCGATCGCGTGACCAACGATTACTTTTTGCCACAGGGGAGCGGTGTCGAATTCAGGGTGGTCTGGCTCCGAACCAATCGCGGTCGGGTAGCACAGCAACTCTGCTCCTCGGAGCGAATAGTTTCTAGCTACCTCTGGGAACCATTCATCCCAGCAGGTAGGCAGACCGATTTTCGTTTCGAGCAAGTCGTAGACCGGGTAAGGCTCGCCTTCGGCTGGCCCTGGCTGAAAGTACTCATCTTCGTAGTAACCGGCGGTTACCGGAATGTGAAGCTTTGGAGTTCTTGCCACAAGATCGCCGCTAGGTGAAACGATGATGGCGGTGTTGAGCCCGCGGCCATCTTCGAAGTCTTGGTATTCATAGAGCGAGGCGTGAACAAAAACGCCAAACTTCGCTGCGGCCTGCTTGGCGAAAGTCACCGTTGGGCCGTCGATTAGTGATTCAGCGGTTGCGTTCGGAGTGTCGGTTGGGCGGGCGTCGGCTGGGTAGCGACTTAGTGTCAATTCTTGCAAGAACACAATCTTTGCGCCGGCGCTAGCAGCTAGCTCAATGCCTTCTTCAAGTTTTGCTAGGTGTTCGGTGGTTGATTCGTGCCAGCGTGTTTGAACTAAGGCAACGCGCAGCGGTGAGCGACTGCTCGGTTTTACTCGACTGAGTGATCTCGGGGCTTCGGCGATCGTGAGTTTCATCTAGGCATCTTTCATGGTGTCGAGAATGCGAATAAGTAGCTCGAGGGTGGTGCGGGGGTTCACGATAGCAAAACGGGTGTTTGGTTCGCCTTTATGAGAAGACGGCACCACAAAACCGAGGCCGGAATCGAGGAGCTTCGCAGACCAACGGTCGTAATCTTCAAGGTTCCAGCCCTTTTTCTTGAAAACGACGACGCTAAGCTCGGGTTCCCGAACAAGTTCCAAGTCATCGCGTTCGCGAATAACCTCGGCGATTGCGTGTGCCGTGTCGACATTCTGAGCAACTGCGTCTGAGTAGGCAGCTGTGCCGTGAGTCGCAAGCGAGAACCAGAGCGGCAAGCCGCGTACTCGACGAGTCAGGTTATAGGCATAGTCGCTCGGGTTGAAGTCGCCGCCCTCGGTGAGGGTATCTAGGTATTCGCCGTGCTGGGTGTGTGCCGCTTTGGCGAGCTCTGGGTTTCGGTAAACCAAGGCGCAAGCGTCGAACGGGGCGAAAAGCCACTTGTGGGGGTCGACGATGAATGAGTCAGCCAAATCTGTGCCATCGAAAAGGTGTCGCGTCTTTGGGGCAAGTAACCCAGCCAACCCATAAGCGCCGTCAACATGAAACCAGATTGCATGCTCTCGCGCCACTTCGCCAATTTCGCGAAGCTTGTCGACGATTCCGAAGTTTGTTGTTCCGCCGGTAGCCACGATCGCAAACACACCCTCGCCGGCTGTTTTGAGCGCCTCTCGCACTGCATCGCCGTGGAGGCGTCCGTTTGCATCTGGGGTGGCCAGCACGACGTCGATATCCATGACTCGTGCGGCTGCCTTGATTGATGAGTGAGCCTCAGCTGAGCAGATAACCTTCCAGCGTTCTGGCCGAGTTCCGCGCTGGTTCATGGCGGTGTGTCTGGCAGCAACAAGAGCACTCAAGTTTCCGAGAGTTCCACCTTGCACGAAAACACCACCGGCTGTTTCTGGTAGACCTGCCTCCTTGGCCAACCAGGCGAGAACCTCGTTTTCGGCAAAAACCGCGCCAGAACCCTCAAGCCAAGAACCGCCATAGATTGACGAAGCCGAAACAACGAGGTCGAACAGAGTCGATGCCTCGGTTGGGGCGGTGGGGATAAAACTGAGGTAGCCGGGGTGGTCGGTGCTCAGGCAAGCAGGGGCTAAGACCTCAGCGAAGACCCGCAACGCTTCGTCGCCACCCAAACCGGTTGAGTTCACGGTGTTTGGCGCGTTTTTGCGTAGGTATTGCTCGGTCTGGGGTGTGTCTAGAGGCGCTGGATCAAATTCCATGCGTTCGCGAGCGTAGGCAAGCACCTTTTCACGCAGGCGGGCGGTTTCTGGGCTACTTGCGTGCATGGCAGCTCGTGGCTTGATAGACATTCGGCTCCTCTTTGACCAAAGCCAGCCTATCCAAATCCTCATGATTTTCGCAGGCTGGCGAGCCTTCGCTCGACCCATGCTTCGGTTACCCTTGAGTTGTGATGAAGAAAAGTATTAGAAGACTTATCGGGGGAATCATCATTGGTTCCCTAACTTTCGGTAGCCAAATTATGATGCCCGCCGCCAATGCCTCTTGGTGCAAGCCAGCGCCTGCGCTTTCTTCGTCAACGTACACACCCAAGGTCACCTACGCGAATGGTGCGACCTTCGGCTATTACTCGCTACCTACGGGTGCCGGAACCTTGTCTAACTACCCAACCCGTATTGGTGTTTTTAAGGGCGAGATTTCTAAATCGAAGATGACCTCGGTTTTCGCTCCATTCGGCTTAGTTGGCAACCAAAGGACGTTCGCAAACTCGGTTCCAAACATGCAGACCTATGTAAATACCGACTTCATCGGCGCAGAAAACATGCCTTACTCTGCCGTAATCAGTGGAGGGCAGTTGGTTTACGCTCCTGCAACTGGCTCAATCGGTGACCCGTCACGAAACGGCACAACACGCGTCCTAGGTTGGGCCAAGACCAGCTTCAGCGAAGCAGCCGGTTTCTCGCTTGCCGCCCCGCTAACCTCGGGTGCCTTGATTTTCTCTGTTAACGGCGTGAACCTTAAGGCGCTGCCTGCCAACTCAATCGTGGCCTACACACCTAAAAATTCTTCCAAGTCGATTCCACGTGGCCAATACGCGATCCTTGTCTCAAAGAACAAGGTGGTAACCACCTACCTAAAGGGAACCACCATTCGCCCAACCACCGGAACCGTTTTTCAGGCAACTGGTACGGCCGTGGCAAAACTAAAGCGACTCACGAATGGTAAAGCTGCCGTTTACAAGATGCCTTCGCTGACCAAGTCAAACTTGGTAGCCGACACGGTTGCGTCGACCGGTTACGTGCAGATCGGCACCGAAAAGCTCAAGATTTCGGCGGTCAACTTTGTCGGTGGCAACAGTTCTGGCGCGACAATGTATGACAAAAACTTTGGTACCGCCACTCTAGAAACCATTGGTGCGGCAACGTTCGCCCTCGACGGAAATGGTGTGGTGCAAAAGGTTTCCAGTTCTCGAGGAATCCGAATCGCTGTCAATTCGACCATCTACCAGCAAGTTTTTGAGGTTTCATCGCCACAGGCTTACCTGGTCGGCCGCCTTTCGGTCGGTCAAAAACTGACGGTAGTTAACCGTTACTCATCGGCAAGCCACAACAACCTGGTCACGGCCAGCGGCCGCGGCTCGATTCTTTTGAACAATGGCGAAAACGTTGAAGACTGCAACGGCACGAGCGAAGAGATTCGCCCCCGCACGGTGATTGGCTGGAACGAGGCCGGGCAATTCTGGGTCGCGACTTCGACCATGGGTATGTCTTGGAACGACAACATGTATCGACTCGGAGGCTCGACGATTCACCAGATGGGGGAATGGTTGAAGCAGTTCGGAGCAACACAGGCTGTGTCTGTCGATGGTGGCGGGTCTACTGCCCAATTCGTCACGCTAAGCAATGGCATCGTCTCTCGGCAAGACCTACCTGAAAATGAGTGGATTCGCGATATCCCAGTTGGTTTGGCAATCAGCCCAATCGGTTAGCGGCTTCGCGCCGTCTGGGCAACCACGATTCCGGTAATTACTAAGAGCCCACCAATTAGTTGGCTGCTTGTGATCTGCTCGCCGAGCCATAACAAGCCGAAGACGAACGCGAAAACAGTCTCTGCGGTTGATGCAATGCCAACACCGGTTGCACTCAAGTGGGTCAACGCCTTATAGCTGAGAAGCATCGGAACGAACGAACCCAT
>CANGNZ010000018.1 GCA_947455435.1 Microbacteriaceae bacterium | reverse complement strand
GAAGTTTCGCCGAGTCATCGGCATTGAAAGACTTACTACCGCCAACGCCCTTGACCCAAACACGGCCGTTCTTTGAATCGAGAAGAACCCATTTCTCGCCAATTGTTGCGAGTTGAAAAGCGCCGCCAGAGGCACCTGAAACATCATCGGCGGTTGAAAGCCACTGACCTGCAACGGTGTCATACGCGAAAACCTTGTTGGCAGTGGCCGAAAATGCGTAGATGATCCCGGCAGTCGAAACACCAGCGGCTGAAAAGTTTCCCGAGGTTAGGGCACTTGGTTTACCAATCGATTGCGGAGTGGTTGCTGCACCCTCCGAGATTGTTGAGTAGCTGATCGAACCATTCTTTTCGCCGTAAAAAGCGATTACCTTTTCAACAAGCGAAACCGAAGTTGAATCTATCGGGGTCTTGAAAGCCTTAGATTCTTTGGCAAAGTCGGCTGGTGCCGAAAGATTGATGTCGGCCATCGTCATGTCGCTGCCGAAAAGTTCGGCACCGTAGGCGCTTTCAAGAAGAGAACCAGGGGTTTTAGCAACCGAGTTGACGGCCGTAAGTTCTGCAAGGCCAGGGTTTACTTGGCCGTAATACGAGGCCTTCGAACCAGCGCCCGTGGTGATCACAGACTTGTGCAGGATCCAAAGGTTTTGGGTGTTGACCTTGATGTCGCCATGCTCAAAACCTTTGACGATTACGGCGGCGACTACTACGCCCAGGATGGCCAGAATCGCAAAAGACTTGAGTATGCGACCGCCAACGCGGCCTTTCTTTTCGGCCAACTAGATCCCCTTAGAACCTAGTCCGGGCTTGAGGGTGGCACCGGCGCGTAGCACGTGCAAAATGACCCCCTCAGATGTGTAGGAACAGGATAACAAACGCGCAGAGTCGACTTTTTCAACGGCCATTATGGGATTACCACCAGCGCCGAAATGTTTGTGGCGATTCCTGCCCCATCGGTTGAGGCAGTGACTTCGAGGAGCAGCTTGAGCGACTTGTAGGTGCTCAAAATTGTGAGGTCGGCGTTGGAGCCTCGAAGGGTGCAGGTTGCTGGAGCGAGCTTATTAGTCGGTTGCGTTGTAGTTGCCGGGCAGGTGAACCACTTGTAGGTGAGCACTGGAGCAGGCGAACCCGTCCAGGTGCCGAGGCGGGCGGTAACGACTGAGCCGGCGGTAAGCGATGTGTAAACGGCCGATGGCGGGGTCGATCCGGCAACAGGCTTCGACATCACCAAACCGGTGAGTGCTGTGTTGTAACTCGTCTTTGTCGGTGCAGCAGTGTTGGTGGCCACGGTCACCGAGACCTCGGCAAGGATCTTGTAACCCAACTCGTTGTTGGTGAGCGTCAAAGTACTTGCAGTCTGGTTGGCAATAACGTTGCAACCCGTGTCTGGGCGGCTTGCACCACCTGCATAGATGATGGTACTTGAGCAGGCGAACCAACGGTAGCTGTATGCACCGGTCAGCGTGGTCGGCTTCCAGCTCCACGAACCAGTGCTAACCGACAGTGCGGGAGAACCGAGGACGGTTGTGCCCGTGACCACTGGAGCGGTGGCACCAAGAACTGCACCGGCCGAAATCGGCGCGGCAGAAACACTCGAGCGGTAGACCGTTGCTAGGTCTGAATCACTGGATGCCTTGACTATCGCAAGAACATAACTGCCGCCAGAGTTCGCAGGCAGAACATATGAGTTGGTTGTGGCGTTGGCATCGAGCACACAACCGGCAGGCACTGCAGTCACCGTTGCTGGCACTGGCGAGGTACAGATGTACCAGGCGTAAGAAACCGTTGGGGCCGGGACACCGGTCGGTGCGCCGTCGGTGACTGTAACCGTCTCACCCACGTTTAGGTAACCGCTAACGACCGGAGTCGCACCGAATGCGGCCGACTTGCGAATGCGGTTGGAGGCATTGCTGTAGGCGAAGGCGGTGCCTGCACCAGACTTATTGACGGCAACCGAAACGGTGACCTTTGCAATGACGAACTTGTCGACCATAGCGTCGGTGGTGTCGATTGAGCCGGTGTTGGTGTCTTTCAGGTATGCGCAGTTGGCGATCGCAGTTGATGCCGCAGGGCAGGCGTACCAAGAGTAGCTGTACGTCTGTACGGCGTTAGATGGAGCCGTAGCCCAGGTGCCCGAGGTTACGGTGATCGTCTTGCCGGTGGCGAAGATGTCACTGCCACCCAAGACAGGCTGACCCGAATTGGTTGGCGTTGCAGTTACGACCAATCCAGAAGCGGTCGAAGCCGAAAGAGTTGCAACCGTTGGGCCAGGCTGGTTCGAAAGTGTCACCAGTGCCGAAACAAACTTGCCGCCCGCCTCAGCCGGAAGCGTGATTGTGGCCTGGCCGTCGATTGCCGAGTCTGCGGCTACACAGCCGGCAGGCATGGTTGTTGCGTTGGCAGCAACGGCAGTGGTGCAGAAGAACCAGGCATAGGTCTTTGTCGGTGCCGGGACGCCCAGCTCACCCGAACTGTTTATTGTGATCAGGCTACCCACGTGCATAGAGCCGGAGGCGGTTGGGGTTGAAGTGAAGCTTGGCGCAGCCTGAACAGGGCCAATGGCGTTAGTGGTAACAGTTACCGAGCCTGTGCCGGTCTTGTTTACCGCTACCGTCGCGTTGACGCGGGCAAAGACGTACTTGCCCTGCATCGCCGGGGTGAGTGCAACCGAAGAAACCTTGCTGTTGGCAGTGGTCACCTGAGGGCAAGTCGCCGCCCAAGTCGAAGTTGCGCAGGTGTAGAAGACGTAGGTGACGTCGTTGGCTGGGTTCACCGCGGGAGTGCTCGACCAGGTTCCGCTACTTGCCGAGACTGCGGCGCCGCCAACGTAGTTGTCGCCCGAAAGAGCTGGCGCGCTCAGGTTCGAAAGGCTAGCCGAGACGGCAAGGGTCGAAGCCGTAGTGCGCATGAAGCTGGAGTAATTTGTCGCGGTAACTGCAGCGATGATGAACTTGCCCGCGGCGCTCGAATCGATTACCAGAGGCTGGTTAGTCGAATTACCGATGATCGAACAGTTCGACGGAATAGTCGAAACCGAGGCGAGGACCACTGTGTCACAGGCGTACCAGTCGTATGAGGTGGTCGGGGCGGGGTAGCCGACTAGGCTGTTGGCGGCCAGGCCAAAGGTGAGTGTTTCACCAACATGCGCTGTGCCACCAATCGAAGGTGCAGCCTTCACGTTGGCAGGCTGACGAATCGGGCCGAATGCCGAGGTTGCCTTTACGGCTTGCACGTTTCCGGCCCAAATTGCAGTGGTTGCCGTCACGTTAGCGATGATGAACTTGCCCGCCTGAAGATCGGTTGGTGTGTAGGTGGCCGATGTGACGCTACCGGTTACCGCGGTGCAACCATTTGAAACCGTTGAAGTTACGGTGTCACAGGCATACCAGATGTAGGTGAACGCTGGAGCTGGCGTGCTCGCCCAGACCCCAGGGTTGGCCGTAATCACGCCGCCAACTTCGTCGGCGCCGCTGAGGCTAGGCGCGGTTGTGTTCACCGGTGCCATCTTTACCATTTGGCTGTATGCCGTTGCACGCGATGCCGAACCAAGCTCGTTGCTAGCGGTCACCCAGGCAAAAACGTATTTGCCGGCGGCTGCGGCAGGAATCTGGAACACTTTCGAGCTGTAGTTTGCCTGAAGTTCGCAGTTAGCAGGAATAGAGGTTGGCGCAGTCACGCCCCCGGTCGGGCAGACGTACCAGTCATAGGTTGGCGCGTTTACCGGGTAACCGCCCGGCGTTACGGTTTGAAGCGCAAGGTTCCCACCAACATCTGGTGTGCTGCTGTTGGTTACAACCGGTGCGGTCGGCAAGCTCGCGGCTTCACGGATCGGCCCAAAAGCAGCACTGTAATAGTCGAGCGAGTCGGTCTGGCTCTTGTTGGTTGCGGCGGTAGCCGTCACCTTCGCAACCAAGAACTTGCCGTCTAGTGCCGAAGCGAGTGTGTATGGCACAGGTGCGCCGGCGGTGTATGTTGCCAGAGCGGTTGCGCCACAGGTTGTTGGCTTTGTTACTGCTTGTGCGGCGCTAGACGAGGTGCACGAGAACAGACTGATCGAATACTTGGTTGGGTCGGTGATTGCCGGGAAGCTCGACCAAACGCCCTTATCTACCGAAATCTTGACCGCGCCACCGACGTAGTCGTCACCAGCTACCGCAGGCGCAGTCGCGACGGTTGGTGAAGCTGTAACCTGCGCCGACGTGACCGAAGAACGGGTCACCTTTATCGGAGTCCAGGTTGCCGAAGCGGTCTGGATTCCAAGCACGTACTTGCCAGCGGCCGAGGCCGGAACCGTCAGGCTCGCATTCGGGTTGTCAGATATCGAGTTGCAGCCAGCCGGCACACCGTCGTTGACAGCCGACGAAACGACCGAATCACAGATAAACCACGCGTAGGTGCTGGTCGGGATCTCGAAGCCCTTTACCGAGGTTTTGGTGAAGGTGAGGCTTGAGCCAACATGTGCCTGGCCGCTGACAGTTGGCGCTACCGAGGTGTCAAAGTATGGCGTGCGGTAGATAGGGCCCATGGTGGCCGAAACGCTGATCGTGACCCTAGCGCCACTGTTGGTGCGGTTGTTAGCAGTGCTGACAACCGTAATGTATTTCCCGGCCTGCGCATCGCCCAGGGTCAGCACAGAACCTGCGACACCGGTAACAAAAGTGCAGTTCGTTGGTACGAGAGCCACTGCGCTCGCTATCGGTGTATCACAGGCGTAGAAAGCCGAGGTAGCTGTCGGTGCCGGCGAGCCATCCCAGACCGCTGGGTTGAAGGTCAACTTTTGGCCAACCTCGTTCTTACCCGAGGCAAGCGGTGCGTCGACCAGGGTCACTTCTGGTGGCGAAACGATGGTTGGCGGCTCAAGCACGATTGGGCTTGAGGCAACCGACTGATAAGTTGTGCCGGCTTCGTTGGTTGCCACCATTTGGCCCACGATGTATTTACCAACCTGGGCGTGAGTAAGCAGTACCGCGAGGGTGTTCGACTTGAATAGTGTGCAACCGTTAGCGGGGATTGCAAGGTCGTTTGCTGCCACGGCGTTGTCACAGGCGAACCAGCGACCAGTCAGCGACATCGGTGCAGTGCCTAGCCAGTTACCTGGTGCCATCGTGAGAGAACTGCTGACGTCGGCAAACCCAGTCTGCGAAGGGTACCGAGTAAGTAGCGTCGTGTCGGTGTTGATGTATGGGCGCGAGATGATTTTGCGAGTCGAGGCAGTGTAGAGAGCAACCGTGCTGGTTTTCGCTGGCGAGCTCCAAGGCGTGTTAACGCCGGTAACGCGAGCGAGAAGGTATTGGGTGTTAGCCGAACGCTCGAGCGGAATTGTCAAACCCGTGTTTGGGCTCTGCGTGCCGTTAACAAAAAGTGTGCAGTCGGCTGGCAGCGTTACTGGCGCCGCAGTGTGCTGTGCCGTGCAGGTGAACCAATCGACGGTTATCGCCGGAGTTGGCGCGCCCTTCCAGTCGACTTGAGTGCCACCGGTTAGCGTCAAACGGTCACCAACAATGTAAGCCGAACCCAGGGTTACCGGGTTGATATTGGCAACCTCTTGAGTGACCCCACGTGACGTGTTTGTCCAGACGGTAGCCGAACCGGAAGAGTTTGTGGCCGTGATGCGTACGCCTAGGAACGAGCCAACTTCAGCTTCGATCGGCACAAGCGTGGCATTTGTGGTCGGGCGACTCAAGCTCGTTGTGATGTAGTCACAGCCGGCCGGCAGCCCACTGGTTGTGTAGGTGTTTTGAGCCGCTGAGCAGGCAAACCACTGGTAGCTGAAAGTGCCAACCTGCGCACCACGCCAGGTGTAGGCGGTTTCTGCGTTCAGCGCCGAAACCCAATCGCCCGGGTTTGCAGTCGAACTGTAACCGACGACCGCGTCCTGGCCAACCGACGGGGCTACGAAACCTTGGTTCAAGGTTCGAAGCGACGGCGCCTCGAGCAACTGCCCAGTGGTCGGCGAAAGTCGCTCACGCACTTTCTGCCAGTGAGTTGCGTCTAGTTTCTTTTCGACCTTCTCGTAAAGCGCGATGTACATGCCCGAAATTTCGTCGCCAGGCTTGATCGTTAGAGGAGCAGGTGCACCAACCGCAGCACTGGTCAGCGGGTTGCAATCGACCGGCACATAACTGTTAACTGCGGTGAGTGCGAATGGGCAAGCAAACCAAACGTGGCTGACCTGAAGTTCGCTGTTGCTTGACCAAACACCTGAGGTTGCGGTAATGAGAGCACCCGGTTGCTCTGTGACGAGTAGGTTCGGCGCAGAGACAACAGCCGGCGATGTGTTGATGATTCCCTTGTCAATCACCGCGGTGAGCGACTTTGTATAGGTGGTGGCCGTGCCAGCTAGGTTTGTCGCGGTAATCGAACCCAGTAGGTACTTTCGCGAATCAGCAAGTGCAACTGTTGCCGTGTAGGTTTGGCTGGTTTCGCCGTCAATCACAGCGCAACCGCTTGGCAAAGTAGAACCTGCTGCGGCAACAACTGCATCGCAGGCATACCACTTATAGGTGAAGGCCGGCGCAGGTGCTCCGAGCCAACGGTCGTCACCCAGACGGTAGCCGTCACCGACAGCTGGCAGGAGGTTGAGGGTCGAAAGTGGAGTAATCGTTGGCAACGAAACAACCGCCGGAGCCTGCGCAGTTGCGTCACCCGCCGCAACCGTCACCCAGTAAACGGTTGGGTCAGAGTTGCCCGAGGTGCCGCTAACGGTTGCGGTGATGAACTTACCGTCATCGCTACCGGCAGCGGATTGGGTGTAGGTCAGGCCGGTTTCACCGCTAATCTGCGAGCAGTTTGTTGCTGGCTGAGGCGTGGTCGAGGTAGCCGGAACAGCGGTCTTGCACGAGTACCACTGGTAGGTGATCTGAGGGGACGGGCTACCAGTCCAGATTCCCTGATCGATAGTCAGAACCTTTGTGCGCTGACGGTCACCGCTAATGGCTGGAGGAACAATAGCAATCGGAACCTGGAGCACTGCAAGTGTCGAGTTCGACCATTCGTGAAGCGTGTCGGCTGCGTTTGAACCAATTGATTCGATAGCAACGAACTTGCCCGAGTCTTCGGCCATGATCGTGTAAGAGGTGTTTGTTGCACCTGGGATCGCAACACAGCCGGCGCCGCTCGGGGCTGCAGTGATGTGAGTTGGACCGGTTGCCACCTGTGAATCACAGCGGTACCACTGATAGGTCTTGAACGGCTGAGGGTCCTGCCACACGTCCGCGTTGACAGACCAGATCGTGCCAACCTTCGGGTTTGTGCCAAGAGGTATCGCAACGCTCGGCGAAATCACCGGCTTTTTGTTCACTACAGGAGGCTGAGCTGCTGGGAGGCTCGACTGGGTGTAGGCGTTCACGGTTGTCAGAACACCGTCAACGGTGTTCGACTTGGTGACCATGAAAATCAGCATATTGCCCGGCTGACCGTTCTTGCCCAGCTGACTGTCTGAAACCGCAAACGAGGAGCGAACAGCGCCTGGGATCTTTGTGCAGGCGGTAGGCGGAACAACACCGACGCCGGTTGCGGCGGGTATCTGGGCCGGCACAGTTGGGTTAGCAACGGTGCAGCTGTACCACGAGTATGTTGTCTCTGGCTTCGGGAATCCGCGCCAGACGCCTTCGTCTGCGGTGATGTCCTGGCCGATTCTGGCAGTTGAAGTCAGAGCAGGTGCGGTGATCAGGCGAACCTTTTCGGTAACGATTGGGGTCGATGCCGAGAAGCGAGTTGAGGTGCCGAAGGTGTTTGTTCCGGTGATCGCCGTAACGAGCGAGTTGCCAGGGTCGGCATCGGTTAGCGCGTAGGTGTTAGAGGTTGCACCATCTATTGCCGAGCAGCTCGAGTCGAGTTCAAATTTGCTTGCCGACACAAGAGCGGTGCAGCGATACCACTGGTAAGCGAGGGTTGGTCGCGGGTCGCCAGCCCAAGTGCCATCGGTGGTCGAAAGAACCGAACCGGCAGTTGGTGGGTAGGCAACCGAACCACTGATCAGCTGTGGCGCGGTGCTTACCGGGCCAGTGGTTACCTTGGCACTTGCCAACGAGTAGTTGCTCGAGCTACCGAACTGGTTGGTTGCCGTTACGCGAACCATGATCGAGCGATCCTTCAAACTCGAAGGAATCGTAAAGGTTTCTGCCGAAGCTCCTGAGATCACAGAACATGAGCTAGGCGCCTCCACCAAGCCACAGGACAACCACTGGAACGAGCGAGTCGGTGCAGGGTAAGCGAACCAGGTGTCTGCCTTTGCCGTCACCACTGCCTGAACGAATGCAACACCATCGACCTGAGGCTTTGCATCGGCCTCGGGAGCCATGTTGACAATCGTCGATGTCGCCGACCAGTGGGTGACAGTTACTGGAGTGTTTGTGATGGTCGACGGAATGTTTGTGGCGTAAACCTCGACCGTGACGAATCGACCGCGGTCACTGGTTACCGGGCTGTAGCTTGCGTTATCGGTGACATCCGAAACGGCTCGACAATCCTTATCGGACGTCGGTGCGTCTGGCGAAGCAACTAGCGCCACTGCGCAGCTGAACCACTGGTACTGGTAGGTCGGAGTTGGTCGGCCCTGCCACTTGCCACCGGTGGTACTCAAAATTGACTGGTTCGCCACCGGTAAACCTCCGGTGCCATTGGCAACCGTCACGGTTGGTGGCGTTACGTTTACCGGTGCCGACTTGATGTCTGGCGAAGTGAGTGAATAAGCAACAGTCGAACCTGCAACGTTGGTTGCGGTTACCTGCACCATTAGGAACTGGCCGACCTGAGAAACCAGCGGCGCGTAAACCGATGAGGTTGCGCCGGCAAGAACCGCGCAGTCGGCAGGCTTTGCAACAGGCGGCACGCTCTGCTCGCTATCGCAAATTAGCCACTGGTAAGTAAAGGTTGGGTCTGGCACACCAAACCAGGTTCCGTCTGAAACACTTTGGCGTGTTCCAACGAACGCGGTACCCGTCTGGACGGGCGCGATGACTAGCTCAGGGGCAAGGTTGACCTTGGACGTCGAGGCGCTGAAAATCCTTGACCCGCCGTTTGAGTTGGTGCCAGAAACCGAGACCAGGATGAAACGGCCGGCATCGTCACGGACCGGCTGGTAGGTCGTGTTGACAGCGTCACCAACACGCAGACAGCCGGCAAGAGGGTCAAGCGTGAAGCTGGCCACCTTGATCTCGATGTCGCAGCTGTACCACTGGTAGGTGTATGAGGCTTCGGTTAGTGCCGGGTCACCCGACCAAACACCGTGGTTTGCCGCAAGGGTTCCGCCAACCTTCGGTAGAGCGTTCGGGCTTGCTGTGATCGTCGGTGGAACTGTGTTGATTGCGCCAGTGGTTACCTCAACTGTTGAAGGCGCCCAAACGGTGACGGTTCCTGCATCGTTGGTTGAGATGGTGGCGGTCGTAATGAACTTGCCCTTCATCGCCAAAGTCAACTTGATGGTCGGCGTAGTTGGCACCAACTTTGTACAGCCGGCTGGTTGCACGTTCACGGCATCCGGGATCGCGGCGTCACACTGCCACCATGCCTGCGTTTCGGTTGGGTCTGGGATACCGGTGAACGTACCAATGGTTCCGCTGAGTGTTGCATCGACGTAGCGGTAACCCGAAATTTCAGGTGGGGTTACTAGCTGAGGAGGCAGGGTGACTGTCTTGCTCGAGGTTACCGAGTAGGCGAAGTCTGTGCCGGCCTTGTTGGTTCCGGTGATCTTCACACCGAGGTACTTGCCAACCAAGTTGTAGTCATCGGCCAATGCGGGTGTAATCGCGAAGTCTTTAGAGGTTGCGCCGTTGATTTCTCGGCAGTCCTGGGTGAGGCCCTTATCGGCTGTGGTTTTCTGGGTGCTGCAAACAAACCACTGATACATGAAGCTTGGCGCCGGGGTTGCAGACCAAGTACCTTCGGTTGCCGAAATGCTGTAACCGACTCTTGGAGCCCCAGAGGTCGAGGCCTGACCTGGCAAGAAGTTGACGCCCATGCCGTTTGTGTAGATGGGAGCGCTGGCGATGACCTCGGTTGATGCCGAGTATTCAGGCACGTTGATGGTGAAGTTTTTAGCCGTGACCTCAGACACCATGTATTTGCCGACCTGCGTTGCGGAGGTGGTGAACTGAGCGGTGGTTGCTCCAGTTACAACGGTGCAGTCGGTAGTAGAAATCGCGGTTGATGCGGTCGTTGGCTTAGAGCAGGCAAACCATCGGTAATCGAAGCTGAGGTTGGTTGCCGGATCCCAGGTTCCGGTGTCGGTAGAAAGCTGTGCGCCAACGGTCGTTGATCCGCTCACCACCTGAGGCACCACGTTGCGTGGCGGCATCAAGATTGCGCTAGTGGTTTTTGAGAAAGAAGTTGTTGTTCCCGCAAGGTTTGTCGCAGTTACTAGGACGCTAATGTAACTACCGGCTTGCGCTTGAGTAGGGAAAAAGGTGTCGCTGGTTGCGCCGACGATGATGTTGCAGTTCGGGGTTTGGACCACTGCGAAGCTGACCAAGATTCTGGTTCCGCAGTAGTACCACTGGTATGAGAGCGTGGCAGCCGGCTTTGCCGAAACGGTGAACGGCTGAATTACCAGCTTGCCTGTCACGTAGCTTTGACCACCAACGGTTGGTTCTTGGTCGAAGTTGGGCAGCGAAATAATCTTCGCGGTCGAAGCGGTGTATTCGCTCAAGCTACCCGCCTCGTTGCTCAACGAAACCTTGGCGACTAGGTAGTTGTCGAGGTCTTGCGACTGAATCGTGTAGGTGTTTAGCGACGCGTTCAGGATCTGCACACAGTTTGTTGGCGGGGTCGTCGCAGCCGATGGCACCACGGCCGGGCAGCGGTACCAGGTGTAGTTTTCGATGGCTGTCGGTGAAGCCAACTGGGATACCGGGTTCACGCTCACCAACGTGCCAACAGTGACGAAGCTGTTTAGCGTTGGGTGTGCCAAGAAGCTTGGTGCCAACTGGGTTTTCTGTGTCGAAGCCGACCAAATTGTTGTGGTGCCAAGCAAGTTGGTGGCAGTGATCCTGACTCGCAGCGCAAGCCCCTTGTCGGCCATCACCGGTGTGTAGGTTGCGGCTGTCGCGCCAGGGATGTCGTCGCAGGGAAGAGACGTAGTGCTGGTTTCTTGAGAGACGTCCTCACAACGAACCCACTGCAGGTTGACGCTCGGCTTAGGTGAACCGGCCCAGATGTTGGTCGGCGCGTTTTCGATGGTGCCGATTCGTGGCGATAAGACGTTTTGAAGAGTGGAGCTCGGTGAGCCCAACTGGTTGGTGATCTTTGGAACACCCTGAATCGAAACTGTTGAAGGGCTGAACTTGACAGCAGCACCTGAACCGTTTGTGAGGGTTACCCCGACGGCAACAAACTTGTCGAGGTCTAGAACATCAAGCTCATATTGTGAACTTGTTGCATTTGGGATTATCGTGCAGGTGGTTGGAATCAGGTTGGCAGAAAACGCAACCGCTGCAGTGCAGCGATACCAAACGTAGGTTGGCAAAGGTGCGGGGAAACCTCGCGTGGTTGGCAGGGTTGCCGTCACCTTGCTACCGACAAGACTGACGTCGTCGATGGTTACGTCGCCTTGGAAGCTCGGCAGTTCGTTTACCGCAGAGGTGCTTGGTGAATAGAGAGTCACCGAACCAATCGAGTTGGTGGCAACCGTTCGAATCACTAGGAACTTGCCAACCTGGTTGATTGTGGGGGTGAAAGATGCTCCGGTGGCACCCGAAATTGCCGCACAGTTCGCGTTGATGGTGGTGAGCGAAGTAGTCACAACGGCTGGGCAGGCAAACCACTGGAAGGTCTTAGCTACGGCCGGTGAACCCGTCCAGTTGCTGGTTGGCATGGTGATCGCGGTGTCAACCTTCACGGCTCCGGGAGAAGGCGCTGCGAGAGCACCAACGAGTTCGGGGGCGCCTTGAATCTTGACGGTGCTGAGCGTGATACGGGTAACGATACCGAGCGAAGATGTAAGAGTCGCGGCACCAGAAACGTATTTGTCTAGGTCGCCAGAGGTCAAGGTGTAGGTATTTGCGGTGGCACCCGGGATCTTCGGGCAGGTGCTTGTTGATTGCACCGTGGTTATTGGCGCATCGCAGCGGTACCAAGAGTACGAAACGGTAGGGTCGGGGCTGCCCTGGTAGAAGAGGTCGTCAAAGGTTAGATCGTCACCGGTGAGTTTGCCGCCGTAAATGGTTGGGTCAATGGTGAACATCGGTGTTTGCTGAACCACCGGAGTGGTGGTGGTGAACCGGGTCGCCGAACCAATCGCGTTAGTTGCACCGAGGCGCAGCATTAGGTAGCGGCCAGCATCACCAACCGCTGGCGTATAGCTGCTTGAAGTCGCTCCGGCGATTTCTGTGCAGTAGTTTGGCATTGTCGTTACGGTTGCAAGAACCTCATCGGCGCAGATGTACCACTGGTAGTTTGCCGTTGGAGCTGGCGAGCCGACCCAAATGGCCGTCGGCGCCGTGATGGCGGTGAAAACCTTCGGACTCACACCGGCAAGACCAGGGGCACCTGGATTGTTTTGCAGGGTAGGTGCGCCTTGAACCTTGGTGCTAGTTGCCGTGAAGTAGGTATTTGAGCCCAGTGCATTGGTGGTTGTCACGAATGCACCGATGAACTTATCTAGGTCAGCGTTTGTCGGCGTGTAACTGAAGCCGGACTGACCAGACAAAACTGTGCAGGAGGCAGTGGTAGGCACAGCATTGGCAGCTGCCAAAACTTGGTTCTTGCACTGGTACCAAGCGACGGTCGTCGAAGGAGTTGGGACGCCGAAAGACCCGGTCTCGCTAACGGTGATCGGGGTTCCGGTTAGTGCTCCCCCACTTACTAACGGAACACCGAGGAACGTGGCTTTCTCTTTGACCACAGGTGAGGTGCCAGACCAAACCTCAAATGAGCCGAGCGCATTGCTGCCACGAACCCGAACGCGCAAGAAGCTCGCCGCTTGAGCATGCGTTGGGGTAAAGCTGGCCGAATTCGCGCCAGAGATATCTGCGCAACCCGACGGCTGCAGAAGAGCCTTGCCGCCCTCGGTGTCGCAGACGAGCCATTGGTAGGTGAAACTGGGCGCAGGTGCGCCCTGCCAAATCCCAGAGGGTGCGCTTACCGCGGTGCCGACAACCGGAGCAGTTGCTAGCGCGTAATCGGTAGAAGACAGGTTTGGCGAAGACTTGATGAAGGTGTCACTGGTAGCACTCATCTTGGTGGTGCTGCCAACGCCGTTGGTCAGAGTGACCTGAACAGCGATGAAGAGGCCTTCAACAGATCGACTTGTGGTGAAATTCGATTCGGTTGCGTTTTGGATTACCGTGCAGTTAGTCGGCTTCACCGAAACCGAAGGCGAAGCGCTCGCGCAGTAGAGCCACTGGTAAGAAATGGTGTCTTCGAGCGAGCTAGCTCCATTGCCCGCGAAGGCAGTGAATACCTGGTCGATTTCGGCAGTGCCACCTACGGCAGGGTTGCTTTCGAACACCGGACGCGAAACAACGGCCAAAGGCGTGGCGCTAAAGACCGAGTCAGTTCCGGCGATGCTTGTCGCCTTCTCTTCGACCAAAATGAAGCGACCGTAGAGATCCTGGGTCGGTGTAAAAGTGGTCGATGTTGCACCAGCGATGGCATCGCAGTCGTCTGGCTTGTCTGCTCCAGCTGCCGGCTCATCGGTGTCGCAGGCATACCACTGGTAGCTCTTGGTCGGTGCTGGAGAGCCCGTCCAGACACCAGCCGTGAGGGCAACCGGGTTGCCGACGACAGGCGCTCGGTTAGGCAGAGTTACGACAACGGTGTTGCTTGGGTCGTCTAGAACCTTCGTCGATGCTGCACTGTAGGTAGTAACCAGTGTGGTGGCCAAAGGTGTCGAACCGGTGAGGCGAACCATGAGGAACTTGCCATTTTGGGCCAAAGCAGGAGTGAACGAGTCTGATGTAGCTCCAGCGATCACCTTGCAAAGCTTGTTTAGCGTCGCAGCGGCCGCAACCTTTGATGTGCAGGTGTACCACTGGTAGGTGAAGTTTGGCGGGCCATCCCAGGTTCCCTCGTTTGCTGTCACGGCTTGGCCAACTAGGTACGGGTAGTCGCCGGCGCCGCCGGTGACCGATGCCCCCTTGTAATACTTGACGGCCTTATAAACCGGTCCGATCGAGTTTGTCCAAATGTCGCTTGTCACGCCGCCTTGCACAGCCGTCACGTGCGAAACAATTCGCTGACCGACGTCGCTCGCGGTGACCGTGTAGCTAGCGCCGACGGCACCGACGATTACGTCGCAGTTACCTGGCGCAACGACGTCGGCAGCGAACGCAGTAGAACAACGTAACCACTGGTAAGCCAGAGACGTGACAGCTCCCGCGGTTGGCCAAACACCTCTGGTTACGGTGATCTTTGAGTTCAGAGCCGAGCCTGCGGCAACAAATTTCAGTGACTTGTTAAGCCCGACAGGCGTGGCTGCCAGCGTTGGCGCCGGAGTTACAGCAGCCTCGGTGGTTGCACTGAAGGCGATAGGCCCATCGCCAACCGACATTGAGAACAGAATGTGTTTGCCTACTTCGGCATCCGACAAAGTCAGGTCGGCGGCGCTCGCACCAGCGATCGGTGCGCAACCTACTGGCAGCGCATTACTTGCAAACGGAACATCTTCGGCGCAGGCGAACCAGCGATAGGACTTTGCCTCGGCGGCACCAAGTTTGAGTGGGCTTTGTGGTGCGCTGACGATATTGCCAACTTGAGCCTTAACGGTCTCGGCTCGAACACCAGAGGTGAGAGTCGCCACGGTTGGGGCAGACGAAGTGTGATGCACCGACGTGCCCGAGCCTGAACCGGCGAGCAAAGTAATGGTGACTGCAGCGGCGGAGCCAACAGCAAGAGCGAGAATTCGCTTCAAAATTTGCATATGGCCAAACCCCCCTTCAGTCATCAATGCATTTCAATACTAAGCGTCTTTATCGGCGTGTCGAAACCCCAATTTGCGAACTCGCGCGATATACGCAAAATCCGCTAAAAACCTACTCTTCGCGGGCGATTACGCCGGCGTCGCTGGCTTCCAAAACCTCGATTTTTCGGATGTCGCTCATCAGGTCGCGAACTGCGGTTCGAAGCGCACGTTCCGAGTCAAAACCGGCAACCCGTGCGATGGTCACAATTGTCAGCAAAAGCGTGCCTAGTTGTTCTTCAGAATCGATGGCCAGCGGGCCGGATTCGTCGTCTAGCAGCCCCAATTTGTCGGCTTTACCGAGGACCTTGTTGGCGAGTGCAAGAGCGGGCATTGCCTTGGGAATCCCGTCGAGCACAGACTCGCGCTCTGGTTTCTCGCGCTTCTTGTGGTCATCCCAGGTGACCATCACGTCTTCACCGGTCTCGGCCTTGAACTGCTCCTTTGTTGCCGCATCACCAAAGACGTGCGGGTGGCGCGAAATCATCTTCGACTCCATTTGGGCAGCGACGTCTTGAATGTCGAACTTCTCGCCAAGCGAACCGGACGCTGCCAAATCACTGTGAAAGACAACCTGGTAGAGCACGTCGCCCAACTCTTCGCGAATGGCAGCGGCATCTTTGCTCTCGATCGCATCGATAAGTTCGTAGGTTTCTTCAAGCAAATACTGCACGAGAGATTCGTGGGTCTGCTCGGCATCCCAAGGGCAACCGCCTGGGCCGCGCAACTTGTGAGCGGTTGCGATGAGGTTGTCTAGGTTAGTCATTCGGTTCCTTCTTGCTAAAAACTTGAGCGAGCAAAACCCAGGCCCACTGAATCATCTCTCTATCGCGCAGTGTCTCCCCCGCCGAATCCTTTGGCAGAGGCACCGTTAGCAACTTGGCGCTCTGCAGGTACTTGAGCCCTGGGTATTGGTGGCTGAGGCGAACCTGTTCGGTTTCTTGTAATTCGACCGGCGAAATGCGCGCATGAGTGCCGAGCATCATGGCGTCTTTGACGCCCAGGCGGTTTGCCTGCTGGCGCAACTCGGTTACATCGATCAGATTGATTACGCTCTGAGGTGCAAGCCCGTAGCGGTCTTGCAGTTCGTCAAGAATCACGTCGAGGTCGGCTCGGGTGTTGCTCGCATTTGAAGCCGCCGAGAGCTTGTGGTACGCCTCGAGGCGAAGCCGCTCGGAGTCGACGTAGGTTGACGGAATGTGCGCATCGACAGGCAGCTCGAGTTTTAGTTCGGCTGGCGATGCCTGCTTTTCGCCCTTGAAGTCGGCAACCGCTTCGCCGATCATGCGCAGGTAAAGGTCGAAACCGACCCCGGCGATGTGACCTGATTGCTCGCCGCCGAGCAGGTTGCCGGCACCGCGAATTTCGAGGTCTTTGAGCGCGACCTGCATTCCCGAGCCCAACTCGTTGTTGGTTGCAATTGTTGCCAAGCGATCGTGAGCGATGTCGGTTAGGGGTTTGCTGATGTCATAGAAGAAGTAGGCGTAGGCACGCTCACGACTTCGACCAACGCGGCCTCGAATTTGGTGCAACTGGCTAAGGCCGAAGCGTTCGGCTCGGTCGACTATGAGCGTGTTCGCGTTTGGAATATCGATGCCCGTTTCGATAATCGTTGTTGAAACTAGGACGTCGAATTTGCGCTCCCAGAAATCCACTACGACTTGCTCGAGAGCACCCTCAGACATTTGGCCGTGGGCAACCGCAACGCGGGCCTCCGGCACGAGTTCACGCAGCTGGCTTGCCACCTTGTCGATGCTCTCGACTCGGTTGTGAACGAAGAATACCTGGCCTTCGCGAATCAACTCGCGCCTAATCGCCGCGGCAACCTGCTTCTCTGAATAACCACCGACATAGGTGAGGATCGGGTGGCGATCTTCGGGTGGTGTGGCAAGGGTCGACATTTCGCGAATGCCTGTCACTGCGAGTTCGAGGGTTCGCGGAATCGGGGTTGCGCTCATCGAAAGCACATCAACGTTCATTTTGAAGTCTTTGAGCTTCTCTTTGTGCTCAACGCCAAACCGCTGCTCTTCGTCGATGATGAGTAGGCCAAGATTCTTGAATTCGATGTTGTTCATCAAAAGCCTGTGCGTGCCGATCACGAGATCAACGGTGCCATCCTTGAGCCCCTTGATGGTCTCTTTCACTTCTTTGTCACTCTGAAAACGACTGAGGCTGCGCACATTGACAGGGAACCCGCTGTAACGGTTCACGAAGGTGTCGGTGTGCTGGCGAACTAGAAGCGTGGTTGGAACCAGGACGGCGACTTGCTTGCCATCCTGGATAGCCTTGAACGCGGCGCGAACCGCCACCTCGGTTTTGCCGTAACCGACATCGCCAGCCAGGAGGCGATCCATCGGAACAGCCCGCTCCATGTCACGCTTGACCTCCTCGATCGTGGAGAGTTGGTCTGGGGTTTCGACGAACTGAAAAGCTTCTTCCATTTCTCGTTGCCAAGGGGTGTCTGGGCCGAATGAGTGGCCTACCGCGCTCATGCGAGCCGAGTAAAGCTTTACCAGGTCGATAGCGATCTTGCGCACTGCCTTGCGGGCGTTGCCCTTTTGGCGAGCCCAGTCAGAGCCGCCCATCTTGCTAAGCACCGGCGCCTCGCCACCGACATACCTTGTCAAAAGGTCGAGGTGGTCTGTTGGCACAAACAGGGTGTCGCCGTTACCGCCGCGCTTCGAGGGCGCGTACTCGATGAGTAGGTATTCACGCTCATGCTGCTGCTTGCCGATACCACTTCGGCGACGAACAAGTTCGACGAAACGACCAATGCCGTGAACCTCGTGCACAACGTAGTCTCCAGGCTTGAGGGTCAACGGGTCAACTGCAGCGCCACGCTTGGTCGCTAGCTTGCGCTGGGTTGGGCTAACGTATGTCGAGTTTTTGCCATAGAAGTCGGCTTCGGTCAACACGATCAGGTTGCTGGCTGGGGCCGCGAAACCCTTCTTGAGCGTGGCCTGCAACACCTCGGCCTTTAGGTTCTTGGCAACCAGCTGCTCTTCGATGCGCAAAGCGGTGCCGTGGCCTTCGGCCACCAAGAACACCTGCTGCCCATGCTTGGTCTGATCTTCGATCCACTGCAGAACGGTCATGTCGAGGCCGGTGAAGTTTGGGATCTCGAGTAGCCCGAGGTTTACGACGCCTTCTTCGGGTGAGTCAAAGGTGCTTACGCGATAGAGCGCTCGTTTGCCGAGGTCGCGCTCGAAGTCTGCGATGCTCTTGAAGCCGCCAGCGCTAAGGTCGATTGGCGCGGTCGCCCCCTCAATGGCGGCGTCCCATGCAGCGTGCAAAAACTCTTCGTTGGTTTCGGTGAGGCTTTGCGCGCGGGCGGCCGCCTTCTCTGGGCTCAAAATTGTCACGGCAGTGTCTTCTGGCAAATAGCTTGCCAGCGGCACAAGGGCGTCACAGAGCACGGGCGCGAGAGACTCCATACCCTCGACAGGCATGCCTTCGGCAATCTTTGTGAGCATGGTCGAGAGGTTTGGGAACTCGTGCATCATTTCGCGCGCACGCGAGGCAACGTTTGGGGTGATCACGATTTCTCGAGCTGGGTAGAGAATTACTTCTTTGACCGGCTGGTGCTCTTCGCCAAGCGGTAACGAGCGTTGGTCGGTTACCGAGAACTCACGAATGTCTTCGAGTTCGTCGCCGAAGAATTCGAGTCTTACCGCGTGCGCAGCGGTGGTCGGGAAGATGTCCAAGATGCCACCACGGGCTGCAAACTCGCCACGCTTGGTGACCATGTCAACGCGCTCGTAGGCAATTTCGACCAACTTGAGCGTCAGCTCTGGCATGAAATAGTTCTCGCCACTCTCAAGTTTCAGCGCTGGGTGATTTGCCAGCCCTGCGATGACCGGTTGCAAAACCGCACGGACGCTAGCAAGCACATAAACCGAATGGTCGCTGTGTTCGGTTTTCAGTTCACTCAGTCGCTGCAGAACGCGGACGCGTGTTCCAACCGTCTCAGGCGAAGGGCTCAAGCGCTCGTGTGGCAGGGTCTCCCAAGACGGAAACTCGAGAATTTCGGCTTCTGGGTCGAGCCCGCGAAGCGTTGCCGCAACGTCTTCGGCCTCACGACCGGTAGCCGCAACAACAAGTTGAACCCGCGAAAGCTTCTTTTCGGCACGAATGTGGTTGA
The DNA here is from genome assembly GCA_947455435.1 of Microbacteriaceae bacterium. GTDB lineage: Bacteria > Actinomycetota > Actinomycetes > Actinomycetales > Microbacteriaceae > Rhodoluna. The sequence continues at coordinate 6,021 of CANGNZ010000018.1, read as the reverse complement.
GCAGGGCAACGACGGTTGAGTGCGAACCCTGCGGAGCGACGATGTCGACACTGTTTTTCTTGATCGCTGCCTCTAAGGCTGCCACCGGGTATCCGTCTGCGACGAGTGCGACGAGGCGCGAAAAGCCCTTGGAATTCGCTCGTGCATCCACCCCTAAAGTCTAGGCGGAATGAAACTCTTGCTGAGCGGCGGTTAGACCCTTGGCGATGATCGCCTCAACCGCATCTGCCGCAATCTCGAGCGTGACTGGGAGCGACTTTTTGTCGCTGCTCGAGAAGTCGCGAAGCACGAAGTCGGCGGTTTCCATCTGGCCGGGTGGGCGGCCGATGCCGACGCGAACGCGAACGAAGTCGTTGGTGTTTAGTGCTGAGATGATGTCGCGAAGGCCGTTGTGGCCGGCGTGGCCGCCAGAAAACTTGATGCGCACTTCATCTGCTGCAATGTCAAGTTCGTCGTGAATCACGATCACGTTTTCTGGTGCGATGTCGAAGAACTTGGCGAGGTTGGCAACTGGGCCACCTGAGGTGTTCATGTAGCTCAAGGGCTTGGCGAGAATCATTCGCGAAAGACCGAGCTTGGTTTCGACCACAGCCGCATTGGCTTTGTGGCTCTTTAGACTTGCGCTTTGGCGCTTTGCCAACACGTCGATGACCATTTGGCCGACGTTGTGGCGGTTGCCCGCGTAGCCGGGCCCGGGGTTACCGAGCCCGACTACGAGAAAGGCGTTGTTACTCAGCAGAAGCCTCTGTAACGGCGTTTTCTTCTGAGTGACCAGCGGCGGTTTCGATGACCGAAGCAATTAGTTCTTCAGGGTCGAGGTCCATGGTTACACCGGCAGCAAGGATGATGTCCTTGGCAAGGATGTGGTGGCCAGCACCCTCCTTGTTTAGAACAACCTCAACGAACTCAGGAATGTGAGTTGCTTCAGCCGAAAGCTTGACGGTCTTGTGCTCTAGGTCGAGGGTGGTACCCGAAAGGGTTTCGCCGATTACGTGCACAGGAACCTCAACGTGAACCTTCTCGCCCTTGACGATGGTTACTAGGTCAACGTGCTCGATGATCTGGGTGATGACGTCTTTCGAAGCCGACTTCACTAGGACTAGCTCGTTCTTGCCCTCGATCTTTAGGTCGATAACAGCGTTCTTGTGGCGAAGCACAAGAGCTAGCTCGTGAGCAGGAAGGGTAATGTGGCGAGGCTCTGAGCCGTGGCCGTAGATTACTGCTGGGGTGCGGCCGGCAGCGCGCGACTTGCGAGCTGAACCCTTGCCGAACGAGGTGCGGATTTCTGCAACGATGGTTGCTTCAGACATTTTGATTCCTTCAGGTTTGTTTATCAACTCAAGCGTTTTCACGCGAGGATCTAAGCCCTAAAGGCCATGGCCCCGTCGATTACGGCCCCTTGTGGAGCCCTCGCCGTTGTCGTACCTAAATAGTCTAAGGGTTTAAGCGTGGCCAGGGAAAATCTGGCTGACCGAATCATCGTCGAAGACCGCGCCAATGGCTCGTGCAATCAGCGGTGCGATCGAAAGAACGGTAAGCGATTCGAAACGCTTCTCTTCAGGAATCGGCAAGGTGTTGGTTACAACAACCGCGTCGACGCTCTCGCCGCTGAGGCGCTCGACGGCAGGGTCAGAGAAAATAGCGTGAGTCGCGGCAACGATTACTCGCTTGGCGCCGTTCTTCTTCAGCGCTGCGGCGGCCGCGACGATGGTGCCGGCGGTGTCGATCATGTCGTCAACAAGCAAGCAGGTTCGGCCTTCAACATCGCCAACAACCTCCTGCGCGGTTACCTGGTTTGGCACGTCTGGGTCGCGGCGCTTGTGCACGATGGCTAGCGGTGCACCAAGGCGGTCGGCCCAGATATCGGCAACGCGAACGCGACCAGAGTCTGGTGAAACCACGGTGATGTTGCCGTCGTCAAAGTTGTCGCGCACGTAATCTGCGAGCATTGGCAGCGCCCAAAGGTGATCAACCGGGCCATCAAAGAAGCCCTGGATCTGTGGGGTGTGCAGGTCGACCGAAATGATTCGGTTGGCGCCAGCAGCCTTGTAAAGGTCAGTCATCAGGCGTGCCGAGATCGGCTCGCGCCCCTTGTGCTTCTTGTCTTGGCGCGCGTAAGGGAAGAATGGGGCAACCACGGTGATGCGTTTAGCCGAAGCGCGCTTTAGAGCGTCGACCATCAGGAGCTGCTCAACGAGCCAGTGGTTTACCGGTGCTGGGTGTGCCTGAATCACGAAGGCGTCAACGCCGCGAACAGACTCTTCGAAGCGAACGAAGGTTTCACCAGAGGCAAAATCGTAGGCTGTGGTTGGTACGAGTTCGGTGCCGAGCAGGGTTGCGATTTCTTCGGCGAGCGCCGGGTGAGCGCGCCCACTTAGCAGGGCTAGTCGCTTGCGTCCGGTGATCGTGATTTCGCTCAAGACTGAACCCGCTTCTCTCTACTCTTTGGCGTTCTCGGCAGCCTGCGCTGCTGCAGTGCCAGGACGGTTGGCGATAACCCAACCGGCAAAGTTTCGCTGAGGCGCATGGCTTAGAGCCATCTCGCCAGCTTCGACGTTTTTGCGAACCGTAGTGCCTGCAGCCGTATAGGCTCCATCACCAATCGTAATCGGTGCAACGAAGGTGTTATGCGACCCTGTGCGAACATGCGAGCCGATGACGCTCTTGTGCTTGTTCACGCCGTCATAGTTCGCAAAAATCGTGCCTGCACCGATGTTTGACTCTTCGCCAATCACCGCGTCGCCAACGTAACTGAGGTGCGGAACCTTTGAACCCCTGCCGATGACTGCGTTCTTGGTTTCCACGAAGGTGCCAATCTTGCCGTCCTGGCCAAGGTCAGTACCTGGGCGGAGGTAAGCGTAAGGGCCAACGCTTGCGCCTTCGCCAATCCGGGATGACGAAACGTGAGACTTCAATACCTTCGCCCCTGCGTCCACGACCGTGTCTGTCATGTCGACCTCAGGGCCAATGGTTGCCGCGGCGCCGATGACCGTGGTTCCCTTCAGATATGTGCCAGGCAAGATGACTGCGTCTTCACCGATCGAAACTGTGACATCAATCCAGGTGGTGTATGGGTCAAGAATTGTGACGCCAGCCTGCATCCAGGCTTCGCAGATGCGGCGGTTTAGCTCGGCAGCAACCTCGCTCAACTGCACACGGTCGTTGATTCCAGCAACCAGCCAGTTGTCGCCAACGGCGAGCGCCTGAGCCTTAGCGCCGTCGCGAACGAGCATTGCCGCGATGTCGGTTAGGTAGCGCTCACCTTGAGCGTTGTGAGCCGAAAGCTTTCCGAGAGACTCACGCAACGCGCTTGAATCAAAAACATAGACACCTGCATTTACCTCAGCGATTTGCAGCTGCTCTTCGGTGGCATCGCGGTGCTCGATGATTCCAAGGAACGAACCATCGTTTGATCGAATGATTCGCCCGTAACCGCTCGGGTCGTCGGCAATCTGAGTAAGCACGGTTGCAGCAAAGCCGCCGGTTAGGTGCGCCTCAAGAAGTGAGTCAAGGGTTGGCACGTCGAGTAGCGGAACATCGCCACTGGTTACTACCACTGCACCATCGAAGTCGGCAGGCAAAACCTGGAGCGCACACTCTACGGCGCGGCCAGTGCCAGGCACATCGTCCTGGTCTGCGATTGTTGCGTTAGGAAAGTAGGTGGTGATGTATTCGGCAATGTGATCGCGCTGGTGTCGAATAACCGGGACAACGTGGGCTGCGCCGAGCGAAGAAGCGGTTGCAAGCGCGTGTCCTAGCAGAGGAAGACCGGCAAGCTCGTGCATGACCTTTGGTTTCGATGAACGCATTCGAGTACCCTCGCCAGCGGCGAGAACTACGACGGCAAGTCGTTTCTCGGTCATAGTTGTTCCTCCTCGAATCGCTCCGCCCCCAGGATTCGAACCTGGACCGAACGCCTCCAAAGAGCGCCGTGCTGCCGTTACACTAGGGCGGACCAATCGCCTTCGCAGACGACAACTCCAAGTTTGCCAGATTAAGCGAGCGCTTCAGAGGTTTCTAGCCACTCGTTTTCAAGTTCTTGGCGTTTTTGGTTCAATTCAGACTGTTTTGCGATCAAAGCGGTGAGCCCGTCGAAGTCGCTTTGATCGTGCGCAGCCATTTTTTCGTGCAGATTTGCTTCTTCGGTTGCCAGCTTCTCTAAGGCCCGTTCGATGCGACTCAGGTTTTTTTCGGCATCGCGAAGGGCCGCGCCGGTTGGCTTAGAAGACTTCACAGCGGCGGGTTTCGTGCCGAGGCTGGCCTTGCGTAACTGGAGGTACTGGTCGACACCCCCGGTTAGGTGGCGTAGATGGCCGTCACCCATCAGCGCGTACTGGTTGTCGGTGACACGTTCTAGCAGGTAACGGTCGTGGCTAACGACGATCAGCGTGCCTGGCCACGAATCTAGGAGGTCCTCCATTGCGGCAAGGATGTCGGTGTCTAGGTCGTTTGTTGGTTCGTCGAGAATCAGAACGTTTGGCTCACCAAACAGCAAGCGCAAAAACTGCAGGCGGCGGCGTTGACCACCACTCAGGTCGCGAATCGGTGTTTGCAATTGCTCGGTCGAGAAGCCGAGCTGCTCAACCAACTGAGTGATCGACACCTCTTTTTTGTCGACGATGAAGAACTTTTTTTCGCGGCCGATAAGTTCGAAAATCTTCTCGTTGGCAAATTCGTCGAGTTCGCGAATATCTTGACTGAGCGTGGCGATCTGAACCGTTTTGCCGCGCTTTACGCGACCTGCATCGGGTTCGATTATTCCTTCAATCAACTTGAGCAGGGTGGTCTTGCCGGCTCCGTTGACACCGACTACACCAACTCGATCGCCGGGCCCGAGGCGCCAAGTTATGTCGGTGAGGAGGTGTTTGTAGGTCAGGTTTTCGACGTCGATAACATCTTTGCCAAGCCTGGCTGTGGCCAGTTTGTTGAGCGACGCTTGGTCGCGAATCTCTGGCACATTTGCGATCAGCTCGTTTGCGGCGTCGATTCGGAACTTTGGCTTTGCGGTTCGAGCAGGTGCACCGCGGCGAAGCCAGGCGAGTTCTTTGGTCGCAAGGTTTTTGCGCTTGGCTTCGGTGACTGCGGCCGCGCGTTGGCGCTCAACGCGCTGCAAAATGTATGCCGCGTAGCCACCCTCGAAAGGCTCGATAGCGCCACCGTAAACCTCCCAGGTGTAGTTGCAGACCGCGTCCAAGAACCAACGGTCGTGAGTCACCACGATCAACCCGCCAGAGTTTTTGCCCCAGCGACCGTTTAGGTGCTGCGCCAGCCAGGCTACGCCCTCGACGTCGAGGTGGTTTGTTGGTTCGTCAAGCATGATGACGTCGAAGTCCTGAACCAGGAGGGCCGCCAGCGCCACGCGCCTGCGCTGCCCACCAGAAAGTTCGGCAACCTGCTTGCTCCAATCGAGGTCGTTTAGAAGACCAGCGATCACATCGCGGACGCGTGCATCACCGGCCCAAACATGTTCTGGAGTGTCGCCAACCACCGCTTCGCCGATCGTCTTACCTGGGTCGATCACATCCGACTGGTCAAGCACACCGATTGTGATTCCGCCTCGATGGGTCACCTTGCCCTGGTTTGGCTCCATGCGCTTAGACAGCAGTTTCAGCAGGGTGGATTTGCCATCACCATTGCGGCCGACAACGCCGATGCGGTCGCCTTCATTGATTCCGATGGTCAGGTCGTCAAAGACTCGCTTGGTCGGGAAATCCAGAAACAGGCCTTCGGCCCCGAGTAGGTGGGCCATCAGGCTTGCGCTCCCTCGGCAGGGCCGCTGGTGGCGATTCCGCCACAAACTTCGGCAATGCGAACGGCATCGGCCTCGTTGGATGCCAGAGCGAGGATGGTTGGGCCTGAGCCCGAAACCATCGCCCTGAGAGCTCCGGCGGCTTCAAGGGCGTCGATGGTTTCTTGTAATTCGGGGCGCAGGTGCAAGGCAGCCTGCTGAAGGTCATTGTGCAGAAGTGGCGCGATCGCCTCGGGGTCGCCCGAGCGCAGCGCCGAAACAAGTGCCATCGG
>CANGNZ010000017.1 GCA_947455435.1 Microbacteriaceae bacterium | reverse complement strand
GCCCGCCCAAGTTTTTCGGCTAAACTATTCGAGTTCCATGGAGACGTCGCATAGCCCGGTCGAGTGCGCCTCACTGCTAATGAGGTAACCCTGAAAGGGGTTCGGAGGTTCAAATCCTCTCGTCTCCGCTCCACACAAAAGCCCCCGAACTTTCGGGGGTTTTTGCTTAACCAAAAGAGGAACCAATGACTCAAGTAGAAGCCGCTGGTTACAAGCACCGCTGGTTAGTCCTCACAGTTGTTTTGATTGCCGAGATGATGGACCTTCTCGACTCAACCATCGTCAACGTTGGTGGCCCAGCTTTGGCTGAGAAGTTGCACGCCACCCCAACTGACCTTCAGTGGGTTATCGGCGGCTACGCCTTGGCACTGGGTTCTGGCTTGATTTTGGGTGGTCGCCTCGGTGACCGCTTTGGTCGCCGAAACATGTTCTTGTTTGGTCTCATCGGTTTCACTCTCGCTTCTTTGGCATGCGCCTTCGCCCCAACCGTCCTAGCTCTTATCGTGCTTCGTTTCGTTCAAGGCTTCTTGGGCGCAATGCTTTTGCCTCAAGGTTTTGGTCTTATTCGCGAGGCTTTCCCGCCCGCTGAGTTCGGCAAGGCCTTTGCCGCCTACGGCCCAGCCTTTGGTTTGGGTGGAATCCTCGGCCCAATCATCGGCGGCTTCTTGATTCAGGCAAACATTCTCGACCTGGGCTGGCGAGCAGTCTTCTTGGTGAACGTGCCAATCGGTATCGTTGCCACGCTGATCTCTTACCGCTACCTCCAAAAGTCCAGCCCCGACAAAGCCATCAAGATCGACATCTTCGGCGCCCTCTTGGTGATGATTTCATCGGGCCTCTTGGTTTACCCACTCATTAAGGGTCAAGAGGCCGGCTGGCCGCTATGGACATACCTGATGCTCGTCGGTTCAGTCTTGGGCTTCCTTCTTTTTGCCCGCCTCGAATTCAACGCTCGCAAACACGGAAAAACCTCGCTCATCGATCCGAGCATTTTTCAGAAGCGTGCCTACACTTTTGGTCTCGCAGGGCTTGGGCTCTACTTTGCTGGCTTCACCGGCATCTATTTGATCCTCACCCTGTTCCTACAGTTTGGCGAAAAGTTCACCTCGGCCGAAGCGGGCCTCGGAAACATTCCAATCGCCCTAGGCTCGGCCATCGGCGGAACCATCAGCGGCGCATTCTTGGCAGAAAAGATTGGTGGCCGCTTCACTTTGCAAATTGGCGCAGCCGTTCAGGTTGTCGGCATCGCCCTGCTTTGGTTCGCTTTGCCAAGCCTGGCAAATTTCAGCATCTGGCAGCTTGTGCCAGCCCTGATCGTTTCGGGTATTGGCACCGGCCTAATCGCAGCACCAATCTTCGACACAATTCTCTCGACAGTCGAGCCTCAGCAGAGCGGCTCCGCCAGCGGAGTGCTTTCGGCCGTTCAATCGGTGTTCTCATCTGTCGGCGTAGCAATCTTCGGAACCGTATTCTTCAGCTTCGCGCTCAAAGGCCAGGCCGACCAGGGTTTCAGAAGCGGGCTCTTGGTTCAATTGGGTCTGGTAGCAGTCTTCGCGGTAGTCGCGAGCATCCTGCCAAAGCGAATTCGCGACTAATTAGCCAGGTGCCAGAAATACACCTTCGTTGAGCTTCCGTGCTCGGCGATAGCATCGTCAATAGGCCAATCGAATGCGGCCGGGCTGTGTGAGGTGAGCAAAATAACTCGTTTGCCCGAAACCGTTTCGATTCCCGAAACAACCGCTGTGTGGTCTCTGTCACCAGAGGCGTCCCAGTCAAATTGAACAACGTCGCCTACAACCACTTGGTCGCGCTGATCCCAATTCAAAGCCGTTGCTCGCTCTGGGCGTGATTGCAGGTAATCCCTAAAACCGGTCGAAGAAATCCATGGGCGAGTGTAGTGAGTTCCCGAACTGTCGAGGGCGAAAGACCACTCGGCATCCATCTTCCAACCGCGGGCAATAAGAGTTTGGCTGGTGAAGTTGACGCAGTCTGTGCCACCGAGGTCGCCAAACTCAGACTTGTTAGGGTTCTTGAAATGAGCCTTTGCATAGGCCAATTGGCGAATAACAGATTCCTCGGTTGCTCGAACCACCAAACCCTGGGGCTTTGGCTCGTGAACACTGGCGCAACCTGACAGCCCGGTCGCAATGGCAACCGACAAACCCAATACCCCAAAAGACCGCATAGGTTCATTATCTAGGCAACCACCCCAAGGCGACCGATAAACTGAAAAACATGACTGCAGAAACTAACGAACCAACCAAGAAGAAGTCTTTTGAAGTTAACTTCGGCAACCGCAAGTCGCGCAGCGCAGGAGGAATTTACTTTCTAGGCTTCGTTGGTGCCGCAATTTACTATGTTTCGACGGCGACAGATTTCTGGCTTGGCGCCCTCGGTATTTTGAAAGCAATCGTTTGGCCAGCATTTTTGGTCTACTCGGCCCTAAGTAATTTGGGCGGCTAGCGCTAACCGCACTAATCCGCTAAACTTTACAAGTTGCCTTTCGAAAAGAAAGTCACCCAGCGTTTGTAGCTCAATGGATAGAGCATCTGACTACGGATCAGAAGGTTGGGGGTTCGAGTCCCTCCAAGCGCACGAAAACCTCGCAGGATCTCACGTCTGGCGGGGTTTTTACTTTAATCGCCTAGTTACCCAAGAAGGGTCGAAGTTCGACCTTGCGGTTGCAGGCCTTAGAGCCCTCGGCCGCCAGAGTCTCTGCTTCTTCCAGTGAATTAGTTTGGATAATCCAGAATCCACTCATGTATTCACCTTCAGCCGTAACAAGTATCTTGGCTGTGTCCAAACCGGCAGCCATTAGTAAATGCCCATTTTGTTCGAGCTTGTCATTGAAAGCATCGATGGTCTTCATTTCTTCTGCAGTTCCAGTGTTGACTTTGGTATCTATGACGGCGATGAGAAACTTCATAACTTCTTTCACAAACGTTGGGTTGAATTTAACTGAATTCTAGCGAGTCCCTCCAAGCGCACGAATACCGGTTCCTTCTCACGAGGACCGGTTTTTACTCTTAAAGTGGTTGTGAGCAGAGGTCTCTGGCTTGATTCGGCGAGACCCCAATAGCAAAAATGCCACAATTCGTAGGGTTGTGGTCTTGGGCAGTTATTTATTGACTTCATCCCTTACCTTTGAAGTATGTCTGCAGAAGAAGTCACCGCCTACATCGAAGCCCTGCCAGAGCCGAAGCGTTCAACTTTGCTCGCTATGCGTGAGTCGATTCTCGAGATCGAACCAAGTTTCGAGCAGGTAATTGCCTGGAAGTCGCCTCAGTTTAAGTTCAACGGCAAGTACGCTGTTGGTTTTTGCGCATTCAAAAACCACCTCACGTTTTCGCCTCAGAGCTCTGCGGTTATGACCGCTCACGCTAAGGATCTCGAGGGTTTTGTCACGTCGGGCAGTTCGTTTCAGTTCGCTATCGACACACCAGTGCCAAAAGCGCTGCTGAGCAAACTCATCAAAGCTAGGCTCACAGAACTTAGCTAAGCGGAATTTTCATAGCCTCAGAAGCGTTTCTAACCTTGGAGGGCAAATGAAGAACAACACTTTGGCCATGTTGGCGACGATTTCATTGGTGATCAGCGTTGGGTTGGTTATCAGCTACATCGACCCTGCCGTCTGTGCCGGTAGTCAGATCGAAGACCTAAAAACTTGCACGAATAACGCCAACCAGCACATCTTGGGCTTTGTTGGGTTCTTGTCGTTTGGCGTCATCACTCTTGTGGTCGGCACGATCAGAAACAAGATTCAGTTGCGCCGTGAACGCGAAAACTAAGAACGGCTTCGAGCCACGAACCTGTGAGCGTTGCGGGCTGAAGTTTGAGTGGCGCAAAAAATGGGCCAAGGATTGGGCAAACGTGAAGTACTGCTCGAAGCGTTGCCTCGGATGACCTTTGAGCGAATTCTCTACATAGCCCACGACCACCTAAATAGGTCACTCGGGGTTTTGCGCGAGGCCGACCCCGCAACCGACGTAGTGGTTTTGGTTGAAAGCGCCAGAATGACCTCTGGGCGCAATTGGCACAAGGAACGCCTGTTCTTTCTGCTCTCATCGGCACGGCATTTCGCCAACGAGCTCGAGGCCGAGGGCTTCACGGTTCGATACATTCAAGCTCCCACGACAATCGATGGCTTGAACCGGGCGCGTGACGAGTTCGGGGAGTTGCCAATCACTTGCGCCGAACCGTCTTCGTTTAGGCAGTTTGCGCAGCTGCAGGCCTTCGGCGGCAGCTTTGTAGTCAACGACTTCTTTCTAACCGACCGCGAGCTATTCGCCCAGTGGGCCGCTTCGCAGAAGACTTTCGTGATGGAAAACTTTTACCGAGCGCAACGTGTTCGCTTCGGGATACTGGTTGAAGGCAAAAAGCCGTTGGGCGATCGTTGGAACTTTGACGCCGAAAACCGCCTACCGCCACCGAAGAACTACGCGTGGCCGCCTTATCTGGTTCACGAGCGCGACGAAATCGATCAGCTAGTAGCAACTCAGTTGGGGCATCAACCAACCGATGCTTGGGCAACCAACCGAGCCGGGGCTCTCAGGCAGCTCGAAAACTTCGTTGAGCACCACCTTGCTGGCTTTGGCCCTTATGAGGACGCCATTGCGGCAGACAACTGGGCGCTTCACCACTCTCTGCTAAGCCCCTATTTGAATAATGGCTTGCTCAGCGCGCACGAAGTCGTTTCAAAAGTCCTAGAGGCCTTTGAAGCTCGAGACCTGCCCATTGAGTCGATTGAGGCATTTGTGCGTCAGGTTATTGGTTGGCGCGAATACATCAACGGTATGTATTGGTTTTTGGGTGAAGACTATCGCGACGAAAACCAGCTCGGAGCGACTCGCAAGTTGATTCCCATGTTCACCGATTCATCTAAAACCAAGATGAACTGCGTGAAAAGCGTTGTTGCCGATGTTGAGGCGCGCGCTTGGACGCATCACATCCCTCGCCTGATGGTGCTGAGCAACCTGGCGCTCACCACCGGCACCAACCCGCAAGAGTTTTTGGATTGGATGCGCGAGCAGTTCATCGATGCCTCGGATTGGGTGATGGTTCCGAACGTTATCGGCATGGCTGTGCACGCCGATGGCGGCAAGCTCATGACCAAGCCCTATGCCTCAGGTGGCGCCTACCTGAACCGCATGACCCAACATTGCAAGGGTTGCTTCTATGACCCGAAGAAGCGAGTTGGCGACGATGCCTGCCCGTTCACGACTCTTTACTGGGACTTTCTTGACCGACACAAAGAGACTTTCGCGAAGAATCATCGAATGGCTCAACAAATCGACGGACTCAAGCGCCTGGCCGACCTGCCCGAGCTAAAACTTCGCGCTCAAGAGGTGTTGTCGGGTTTGGATCAAGGAACAATCTAGCCTCGAGCCGAGAAACTGATTTTCACGGGGGCGAGTCGGTCGGTTAGAATTTAAGTACGGAAGCGTGCCGGAGCGGCCGAACGGAACAGTCTTGAAAACTGTCGTAGTTAATAGCTACCGTGGGTTCAAATCCCACCGCTTCCTCCAGTAAAAAGGATCCAGCAATCAGCTGGGTCCTTTTTCTATTGGCTAGTTACTTCTTATTTCTAAGCAACAAAGTTGCGTAGGCTGCCGAGAAGCCGAAACCTACGATCGCATAAAGAATCGTGAACCAGGTGAACGCTGCCGGAATCAGCAGGGTCAGCGCCCCAAGCCCAAACGCGCTAAATGCCATGACCTTTGCCGTAAAAAGCACCGAAGCCTCACTGCCTCTGGTGGCATGAGAGAACAGGTTGCCTGCCAACGCCACAAGCGTGAGCCCAGTCATTCGCATTGACCATTCAAGGGCTGGGGTAGTGCTCAGCCCAAGAAGTTCGTTGAACAGAGCTGGGGTAGCTGCCAGAGCCAATGCGCTCAACCCAAATACAGCAGCGCCTGCGCGAAGAACACTTCTTAGTTTGTTGATCATGAACCCAAACATAGTGTTTCGGTCAGTGTTTTTCAGCCACCAGCCAAAGAATTAGGCGTTGCCCGTCTTCTGTTAGGAATTCCCGATGCTGGGCAGACCAGTTAGGGGATGGCTCTGCCGCCCAGGTTATAGGCGACCGAAGTTGGGTGGGCTCGTAATTTTTTGCATCGCCCAGTGCTTTGGCAAGAGCCTCCTTCGAGGCCCAAATCACCGTTGGCAGATTTTCATGCTGGCAAAAATCTGATGCTTCAATGAGTTCTTTTTCACCAGGGGCCAGCATAGCGAGTTCAAAAAGTGGCGAATGAATCGACCAGTTTGCTTCTGCCGGCTTCAGAGTCTCCAAGTCGATTCCGCATCTTGACTGCGAGAACGTCTCTACAACATACCTACCGGAGTAAGAACGACTGGTGTTGCTGTATTCCTCTTTCGCGGCGATGGTCGTCGGTTCGATGGAACGAGAGTTATCGGCTTTGTGGCGAATGGTGACCACCGGTGCAATCCCTATGAATAAGTTGCTGAGATCCCAAAGTCTGCCTTTGTGATCATCTACATAAGGTAAGTCGCTTAGCAAAATCATTGATGTTCGACCGGGTTTCCTGACAACTTCGAATAAGGCGCAACCGCTTCTCCGCGAGCCACGAGAGAGCCTGCAGCAATTGTGCTCGCATCGCCAACCGAAGCCCCGGGCAGAATGAAGGACCCTGAACCGACAGTCACGTTGGCTCCAACCGAAACGGGCGCCAATTGCATCAAGCGATCGTGAAAAAGGTGCGTCTGAAGATCAGCTGCTTTCAGAAGCGACGAGTTTGGCCCGACGACAATAAGGTCAGGGTCGTCAAGGAACCATGTCGAAATCGATGCGTTTTTGCCAATTTTGGCACCGAGCATTTTAAGAATGTGATTGTGGATGGGAGTATCGATAGCGACCGAGCCCGTCCAAGGAATCGCGACAGACTCGACGAAATTCCAGACCAGCTCGTTTCGCCAAACGAAGTTTGTCCACAGATCGTGCTCTGAGCTTCGAACTCGACCCACTAACAGCCACTTCACGGCTACAGTGACCAGCGCGGCAAAGTAGCTGGCGGTTGCGTAAAGGGTTCCTACAAGAAGCAGCCAAAGAACTACGCTCTTTGAGGATTGGCTCGGTAGACCCGCGAGAAAGTAGATGCAACTGACTAGCAGAATGCTGATCGAGCTCGTAGTTAATCTAAAAAGTTCGATCGAGAATCGTTTGGCCCTGAGCATGCGACTTGGCTTGTATCTCAAAGTAGCTTCGCCTTGAAGTTGATGTCTCGGAAACTCTATCGGTGGCAAACCAAAGAAAGAAGAATTGGGTTTGTGTTCTGCCGGGGCCTCGGAGGCAACTCCAATCAGCGTGCCTCCTCGAACGCAAACACCCCCGCGCACCTGGCCGCTGTTACCGATGAAGGTGCGGCGTTCCAAGGTAACTTCGCCAAGGCGCACCCAACCGTTTCTTACTTCACGAGGGGCTAACGAGGCATCATCGGCGATAAAGCACTCGTCGCCGATTTTTACTAGACCAATTTGGCCATTGAACGTCGAAATCTCGCAGTTGCGACCCACCTTTGCCCCAAGAAAACGCGCCCAAATCGGGGTGACAACACTCGCGTAAAGCCAAAATGACTGCCGCCTCGATCGTTGAAGTTGTCTCTCTACAAGCCAAGAGAAAAAGCCTTCTCGGCTGTTCACGGCATAAAGTCCGGGCGATACAAACCTTGTTGCGATCCTGATTACCAAGCCGCTCAGAATTGCGTTAATAATAAGTGTGACGGGCCCTAGAGCGATTAGCCAAATTAGCCAGGTTGGCGCCGGTAACGGCGTGACCTGTGTATTGGCTAACGAGAATAGGAGAACCGTTGGCACAATTTGGACTAAGTAAAGAAGCCCGAGCAGGCTTGGAGCCAAGGAGTATGCCAAAGACCATCCTCCACGCTGATTCGCCTTCTCTTCTGGCCATGAATCAGGAACGAACTCTTCCATCGGAGAGCCGCTGACAAAATAACCGTCAGCTAGGTTCGCGTCAACCAAAGAGCCGCTCGCCACTTCGACGTCAGAGCCGATAGCCACACCTTCAGAAATGAAAGAACGGTTACCGATGCGTACCCGAGAGCCGATTTCGAAGCCGGCAACGAAAAGTTCCTCGCCCTGCAACGTCCAGCCTGAAATGTGGACGTCTCGACCAATCGAGGAATTAGCACCCATTACGAGATTGCCAAGGACAGGGGGCATTGACTCAATGGTGCAACCACGGCTCACTTTTGATCCAGTGAGGCGCGCGAAGAGAATCATCCACTTTGTCCCAGTCAACTCGCTGACGCTGAAAATGTCGCCAATGCGTTCGGCTAGCCAAAGTCGTTGGTGGTTTAGGCCATTCCTTCGATATCGACCCGGCTTGATTCCTAAAGTTACCAAGCGAATGATGCCGGCAGCGATGATCGCCCTACCGGCACCAGTTGCAATTGAAATAGCAAGGCACAGGGCGGCAATTAGCCCTGGCAGTTCAGCGCCTGACCTTAAGGCTCCCAAAAACAGTAGCGAGGAGCCCCCAAATACCGCTCCGATGAGAATCTGCAAGCCGATTGCGGCGAAGCTGCGTGCGTGGGCCTTTAGAGGGCGTTGTGAAGACTCACTAATCTGCTGAGGGGCTAGTTTGACTCTCGCCCCAAGTGCCTTTTGAAGTGCGGCTGGTGTGGGGTACTTGTAGACATCTGCAACAGTCGCGGTGGCGAATTGGCGCCGGAGTTCAACGACTAGTTGGGCAACTTTTATGCTTGTGCCGCCGAGCTCGAAAAAGTTGTCATCGTCACCGGCATCACTCAGGTGCAGCACTTTTGCAAACTGCTGAGCCGTGAAGCTTGACGTTTCTGAAATGCCAGCGGGCTTAGTGAGCACTTCGGCCAACTTGTTTTTGTCGACCTTGCCCGATGTTTTAAGTGGGAGTGATTCAAGAACGTGAACTGACGGTCGGATTCCGGCAGGTAGGCGTTTCTGCAACTCAGTTTTGAAGACCTCGTTTGAAAATCCCTCATCAACGGTCAAGAAGCAACTGATCGAATAGTCACCGAAGTCCGATCGCTGCGCGACTGCAGCAGTCGATGTGACACCTGTGATGCTCGCTGCGGCTAATTCAACCTCTGCGAGGTCGAGTCGCTTGCCACCGACCTTGACTTGCTCATCGATTCTTCCGACGAATTCCAAACCGTGCAAAGTTACTCGAACATAATCGCCAGTGAAATATGCCCGCTTCCAACCGAGTGAAGGCACGGGTTTGAATTTTTGCGAATCAAGTTCGGCATTCAAATACCTTCCGAGACCGATGCCTGAAATCACTAATTCGCCAGTTGCCCCAACCGAAACTAGGTGGCCTTCGTCATCAATCACCGCAAGTGCAGCGCCTGCGATCGGGTCGCCGATTGTGATTGGGTCGCCCTCGCGCAACAGAGCGGCGCTCGCGATGATGGTCGCCTCGGTCGGGCCGTAGGTGTTCCACAGCTCCATCTTTGGCCTAAGCAATCCTTGAGCCAAGTCAGGGGTAACAGCTTCTCCTCCGAGAATCAGTAACCTTAGTGCGCCTAAATCCTGCCCAATTAGAAACCTGGCGAGACTTGGCACTGTAGAAAGAGCATCGATCTGCAGCTTCTTGAGAGCGTCGGCAAGGTCTGGCCCTGAAGTCAGGGTATTTCTATCAATAGGCACAAGCGTGGCTCCGGTGCTCCAAGCCAGCCACATTTCTTCGATTGACGCGTCGAAGGCCGGCGAAAGAGTAGCTGCGACTCTTGTGCCTGGGGCTAGCGGATTTTCTTTGCAAAAAAGGTCTCGCTCTGCAACAACCAGGTTGGCTGCACTTCTGTGGGTTACAGCAACTGCCTTTGGAACCCCCGTGCTGCCAGATGTGAAAATTACCCACGCATCACTTTCGCAGGGAATGGACCACCACTTGGCGGCGGATTTTTGATGAATTTTTAAACCCGATGGCGAAATGTGGGCAGCTGCTTTAGAAACATCTTTAACGGTCTCGAGGCGACGCTCGGAATCTTCGAAGTCAACCGGCACATATGCGGCGCCAGAGAACAGCACGCCGAGGATTGCTTCGTAGAGCCCACTACCCCCGGTTGCCAGTTGAATGGTTACTCGATCACCGTAGCCGACACCATTCTTGTTCAGGGTTTTGGCAAGTTTCTCGGCGCTCCTAAGCAAAGATTCATAGGTGACTTTAGAACCGCGGGAGTCAATCGCAACAGCCTTCGGGTGAAGGCGTGCCGTTGACTTGAAAATATCAACTAGCGTTAGTGCGGTCGACCCTTCTGGCCCTTGGATAAGCGACATTCCCACTCGTCTCGTCTGCTCGGCATCTTTCTTGAAAGTCTGCCGAAGAGAGCCTGTGAGAACTCTGTGAGGAGCATGTGGGGTCTTTTTGAATTAAAGGCATGTAACTAGCTCGCACCAACTTTGCCGAGCCTTTAACTTAGGCTTTGACACGGAGGACTTAACTTATGTCTATTATGAAAAAAATCGGTTCCAAAAAGATCTTTGGAATCACAGTCGCAAGCGCTTTGGCGTTTAGCGCATTAACGGCAGCGCCTGCGCAAGCAATCACCGATTGCCCTCTCGGTTGGAACATGGATCCTTGGGCTACCCCAGCCGCATGTGATCTATTTATCCAGGGCGATGGCACTTTCACTGTTCCTGACGGCGTCACCTCGATTGCTGTTATGGCAATTGGTGGCGGTGGCGCGGGAGGTGCTGGTGGCTTTATCGGTGCCGACATGAAAGCAGGCGGTGGCGGCGGTGGTGCCGAAATCAGCCAGACACTTTTGACCGTAACCCCTGGTGATGTTCTAACGGCCGACATCGGTCAAGGTGGAGCTCAGGCCGCTCTCGACCGCAACTCCGGCGTTGCCGGCGACGGACCTGACGGCTCAACTACAACCCTTAAGGATGCAGCGAACACAACGTTGATCTCCGCCGTTGGCGGCAAAGGCGGCCAGTCGGGCACCAATGGTGGCGACGGCGGCGCATCGGGTAACAGCAACCCTGCCAACATCCACGCAGGAGGAGCCGGCTTCAACGGCAGCGGAGCTTCGTCTGGCGGCGGTGGCGGTGGCCAGTGGACTCCTGGTAATGCCGGTGCACTCAACGTGGGTGGAAGTGCCGGAACCTCAGAGTTCATCGTCGGTCTAAATGGCCTACCTGACACAATTCAAAACTCGTTGAGTTTTCAGCGAGACGCTACTTTGTACCCGAACTACTACCCATCTACTGAGTGGGTCTCTGGCGCCGGTCTCGGTGGCGGTGGCGGAACCTTCCAGAATGATGGCGACGGTTGCAATGACAACCAGATGGGGTTAGCTACTATCTCACCAGCAGATCCAACGGGTGGCCAGGTTGGTCAGGGTTCTTGCCTGTCAAGTAACGGTTACCAAGCCATCGCGGCCCTGAGTTACTCGGCCGGTTACCCCGGCCAGGGTGGTTCTGGAGGTGTTGGTGTTGACACTAACAACAACGGCAACGACCCCGACCACGGAACCTTTGGTGTGGACGGCCTAATTTGGCTGCGAGTCTTCTTGGAGACCCCACCACCACCGGCTGGTGCAACCTACCTCGACGCAAACTCGCAGACCCTAGATGGCGAAAGCTCTATCACCGTAACCACCGATGCAGATCCAAACGGTGGCTACTGGATGGGTCTTTGGGTTGACGGCGCTTACAATGGCCCTGCCCCGGTGACCAGCACCTCAATGCTCTGGAGCTGGTCGGACTTCTCGGCTTTGTCGACTTGCCAGGCTCGCAGTTTCACAGTCAAGCTATTCGACCCGTCGGTTACGACTGCAAGTGAGCCTGCAAACGGGGCTCAGATTGACAGCTTTACCTTCACTTACGCAGGTGATTCAAACAAGTGCTCAGCTCCAAAGGTGAAGGCGACCAAAACGGTTGGTGGATTCTTCGGAGACTCACCGACGATGACCTCCGCAATCAAGAAGACGATCAGCTCGTTCTTGAAAGCGCACTCGTCGTTGACGAAGTTCACTTGCACGGGTTACATCGCTGGCCCTGTTCTGATTGCTTCAAACAAGACACTGGCCAAGGCTCGCGCCAAGGCAGTGTGTGGCTACATCAAGAAGTTGAGGCCTTCGGCAACAACTTCGGTTGTTGCGGCTAAGCCTGGCGTGAAGTTCAACATCGCTAACCGCAAGGTAGTTATCGCAGGAACCAATTAGTCGATAACGACTTAAAGTAATGGGCCCACGCAATCGCGTGGGCCCATTACTTTTTATTGGTTAGTTGTTGCGACGGCGACGTGCGACAGCCACAAGCGTCATACCGGCTAGAGCCAACGCTCCACCGACTGCCAACTGGCTGTTCAAGCTGACACCGGTTTCTGCAAGTGTCTTCTTGGTGTCGTCCTTGGTTGTGCCGCCCTGGTTGTCTACTGGCTCGGCGTTGATGTCTGCCTCGCTAAGCGCGACTCCTGGCCATGCCTTAAAGCCGTAGAGTCGGCCTTCTTGCACACCTTCGTGCGAGTTACCGCTCTGAGCGGTCTCTGGCTCGTCTTGGAATAGGTGCAGGATACTGCCGCCGTTGTGGTCTGCAGCGACGTACATGTTGGTTGCGTCGTCAAGAGTGAACTGCACGGCGTTGGCGTTTGTTGCATCCTTTGCGTAAACAGTGAACGTTGGGGTGGCACCAGTTGCGTCACGAACCATGGTCATGGTGACAACGTCGCCTTGTGCGAAGATGCCGACACCGTGGTCTGAGTTATTGGTGATCATCCAGTGCTCGCCATTGTTGTAATAGACACCATCGTCAGTAGCAAGGTCGCTAAAGTCGACTAGCTTGCTGTAACCATTTGCTGGGTCGCTTGATCCGTCTTCGTCATTTGAGTAAGCATCGACCGCAAACTTGAGGGTGACGGTGTAGCTGTTGCCAAGCGGGGCTGCTGTGGTGAGCACGAGGCCACCACCATTTCCCTGAGTGGTCACCCAGTGGAAGAAGTTTCCGTTGGCATCGGTTCCGAAGTTCGTTGACGTGTTGCAGTTGTCTTCGGTGGCTGGTGAAGCGCAGATCGGGGCTGCGGTTAGCGCTGGGTTGCCTGCAAGACCGTTGAGCGTGTTGTCCATCGAGTAGTTGATTGATGGGGCTGGTTGCGCTGCCATGGCTGGAGCGGCGGTTAGTAGTGCACCGGCAAGCGCGAAAGCGCCTACCTTTCGAATAGTTGAGTTTTTCATGGTTTCCTTCGACCTTTAGAAAATCCTATCGACTGATACTGGTAAAACCCCCTGAGGGTAGGTTCAATCGGCGACCTGAAAACCTATGCGTGCTAACCTAACCCACAAGTATTTGACAACTATTTAGGGGAACACATGTCAGACAACACCTTTTGCACCGACTGCGGAACAGCACTACCTGAAGGCGCAGGCTTTTGTGCCTCATGCGGCACTTCGACTACCGCGGCTCCAGCAGCAGCTCAGGTAGCAGCGCCTGCCGCACCTCAAGCGAGCTACGCCGCACCACCATCCAGTGCTGCGCAGTTGCCAGTAGAACCCAAAAGTAAGTCCACGGCCGTTTGGTTAAACGTCCTATTCGGGTTTTTTGGCTACCTGTACACCTATAAGACCGACAAGGTTCGATTTTGGATCTTCCTTGCAATCCTTGCGTTCAACTTAGCCGTAGGTATTTTGCCTTTTGTTTGGTGGGTGATTTGGCTTGCGCCTACCATCGTGGCGGCAACGCGCTCACGAGCATGGTACGCAAACTTCCCAAATAACGTCCGCTAGCCGAGGTACGGGCGCAGCTCAACCTTTCGGTTGCATGCCTTAGACCCAGCCAGGGCTAGTTGAAGGGCAACTTCGCTGTCTGGAGCATCGATTAGCCAGAAGCCGCTGTAGTGTTCTGGTTCGTTGTAGAGCGAGCCTTTTGATACCTCACCCGCGTCTGCGCGGTTGTCGATGAGTGTGGCTGCTGCGCCGTGGTTGATTCCGGCGGCGGTGATCCAGTAACCCTTTTCGATCAGCATGTCGTTGAAGGCGTCGATAGCCTCCATTTCGTTGCCGCTGGCCTTTTCGAGCTGGTCGTCGATAACAAAGATGATGTGCTTCATTTGGGCTTCCTTACTTGAGAATGCGGATCAGTTTGCGGTTTACGAATTCTTCGATGCCGTAGCGGCCAAGCTCGCGGCCAAAGCCTGAGCGTTTGACGCCACCGAAAGGTAGTTCGGGGCTGTCGAGGGCCACGCCATTCACATAGACCATTCCGGCCTCAATCTGGTCGGCAACTCGGGCAACCTGAGCCTTGTCGGTTGAGAACAGGTAAGAGCCGAGGCCGAACGGGGTGTCGTTGGCGAGTTCAACAGCTTCTGCTTCGCTCTTGACCGAGTAAACCATCGCTACTGGGCCGAAGAACTCTTCGTAGTGGGCTGGGTTGGCTGGGGTTACGTGGGTGAGAACCACACCGCCGAAGTGGGTGCCATTGCGCTCAGAACTGCCGTGAACCTTTGCACCGTTGGCGATTGCGCTCTCGAGCTGAGCGGCAAGGCCTTCGGCAGCGCCGGCTGAAGAAAGCGGGCTGAGGTAGGTGTCTTCGTTCATGGCGTCTTCGACCTTCAGCGAGGTCATCTTGGCGGTGAACTTTTCGAGGAACTCCTCGTAGAGGTTTTCGATGATGATGAAACGCTTGCCGGCGTTGCAGGCCTGGCCGTTGTTGTCGTTGCGGGCCGAGATTGCTGAGTCGACGGCGTAATCCATGTCGTCGGTGCTGAGCAAGATGAATGGGTCGTTGCCGCCGAGCTCGAGCACAACCTTCTTAAGGTTGCGACCGGCAACTTCGGCAACAGCTGCACCAGCGCGCTCAGAGCCGGTTAGAGAAACACCTTGGATGCGTGGGTCGGCGATTGCGTCGGCGATCTGCTTCGAGTCTGCGTAGACGTTTGTGTAGGCACCGGCAGGGAACCCAGCTTCGGCGAAGATGTTGTGCATTGCTTCAGAAGACTCAGGGCATTGCGCTGCGTGCTTGAGAAGAATGGTGTTGCCGAGAATCAGGTTTGGGCCGGCGAAGCGGGCAACCTGGTAATACGGGAAGTTCCACGGCATGATGCCGATGAGCACGCCTAGTGCCGAACGACGAATGAAGGCTTCGCCTTCGCCCTCGAACTCAGCGATTTGTTCGTCGGCCAAGAAGCGCTCGGCGTTGGTTGCATAGAAAGAGTAGATGTCGGCGGTGAAGTCGACCTCGCCTAGGGCCTGAGCGATGGGCTTACCCATTTCGCGGACGATGATCTCAGCGAGCTCTTGGCGCTTGGTGCGGTGAAGGCCAGCAACGGTCTCCATCATTGCTGCGCGCTGGGCAACGGTCGTCGACTTGCTCCAAGTTTTGTAGGCGTCGTGAGCCGAGCCAATCGCGGCCTGCATTTCTGCGTCGCTGATTTGTGGGTACTGTTTGCCCAACTCGCCTGTGGCCGGGTTGATGACTGCGTACTTGCTCAAGGTTTCTCCTTACAACGGTGTATGGGTCGGCCGTTTAGTGCCTCAACTAATCCTAACTATGACCTCGTTGCGGCGAAGTGGAGGCGGGGTGAAGGGAGGGTTGTAGACGGCGCTGGATACTTCGTCGATTGGTTTCATTTTGAGCGACTCGAGGGCGCTCATCAATTCTTTGGTTTTTGCCTCGAAGACTTCGTTGTTCCAAGAACCGCGGTAGCGGATCGCAGCGAACTTGCCGGCAACAACCTTTTTGAGCTTGATCGAGCTGTGAAGGGGCACAGGGATCTCTTCGGGCTTGAAAGAGCTTGGCACCACAAACGAAACACGCCAACCGGTGGCGCTTTTCACCTGCTGAACTGGCGATGTCATGGCGATCTTTTGGCCGGGTTCGTTGTGCCCAGAGATGTAGTTGAAGAGCCGATTGAAAGCCGAGCTCGAAGCGGTTCTCAGGTCGTTGATGTCTTCGACATTGCATTCGGCGAGCCAGTGTTCTTGGTAGTCACGGATCTCGATTCCGTTGGCAGTTGAAAGCACGCGGTATTCGGGTTTTTCGATAGCCATGAGATCTCCTTAAAGAGAAGTGGGCAGAAGCCGAAGCTCCTGCCCACTAAACCTATAACTATTTAGTCGCGCAGTTCTGCTGCAGCGAACTCTTTGCTCTCTTCAGCCGACTTGATGCGTGCGACGGTGAAGATGAGGAGACCGAAGACACACTTTGCAAGGATGTCTGCGATGCTGTAGCCAATCTCGCGGGCAACTACGTCAGAGAACGAAGGTGCGCCGGTGTTGCCCATCGAAAGGATGAACGTGATTGGGTAAACGCCCCAGGTTGCAACGAGCAGGATTCGAGCCATCTTTAGAAGCTGTTGAACCTTTGGTGACTGCGATGCGAGGCTCTTGCTGATCTCGACGAAAAGTACGTACATGATGTACAGGAACGGAATCGTCGAAAGTGCACCCCAGCCGCCGTTTGAGATACCCCAAAGGTTAGTGTGCATGTCGCCAGGGTAGCCGAGGACGATCATCAGTGCGGCGGCTGGAACCAGACGCTTTAGCAATGACGACTGAACGGCGCGAACTAGGCCCATTACTGCTACAAGCTCAACTAGTAGTAGTGGAACGGTTAGGAACCAGTCAACGTAGCGGTAGCCAACGTTGTAGCCGTTGAATCCTGCAGTCATGTCTCCGCCTACTGGGTAGGCGTGGTTGAACGAGTCGAACATTCTGAAGTAGTGGTACGCGGCGATCGAGGTTACGGTTGCCGAAACCATTACTGCTATGCGGTACTTAGGAAGAACGCGCTCGCGTCCGATCCATAGGAAAATGCTGGTGAAGAGCATGCTCGCAATACCAAGCGAAAGCATGTTGTATACAGCTAGGTGCTTTGTTAGATCCATTTTTGTTGCCTTTCATTGATTTGAACATCGTTGTGAATCAAGAAGGTCTTTGACGCGTGCGTTTCACCCGCGCCTGAGGCCGTTGTTACGGTTTTCATTTCAAGCCAACCTGTGAAATCGCTGAAAGCATCCTCGGTTGCGTAACAGTTGGATAACGCTTGTCTGCGTCAAAACCAAGTATTTTGCTTCAAACTTTCAACTGTTTGCGACTCAAGCTCACGAAAACCGCGATTGCCCCAACCAGGGCGAGCGAAACAGGCAGGGTTCCCCAACCTTCACCACCGCGAATCTTAGGCAGGGCAAGCCAATCTGCCAGGCTTGCCCCGAATGGCCTAGTTATTACATAAGCAACCCAAAAAAGAATCACAGACTGCAACTTGAATGAAAAATTGATCAAAAGTGGTACGGCAAAGGCGAGCGCAAAAACCATGCCAGAAATCAAGAAACCCCAGTTGAAGGTAACCGCCGTCATGTCACCGGCGGCAGTACCGAGCGCAAAGGTACCCATAACCACTACCCAATAGAAGACCTCTCGCCGAGTTGTGGTCACGCTCAAAATCGAAATGGTGGACTCGGTTTTCTGCCAAACCACAAAAGTCACAATGACGACAAACAAGAAACCAAGACAACTAACCCAATAGGGCACATGAAAAACAACATGGACGGCGTCGGCAGCGAGGGTACCGAAGACGCTCACCATCGATACAGCGGACCAATAACGCCATGCGACAAACCGACTGGCCGAAAATTGCCACCAAAGGGTCAGGCTAAGTATGACTCCAGAGATTGCAACAACGATGATCGGGTTGAAGGCGTGGTCGAAGTAGTCGGCAAGCGCCTCTCCCATGCCGGTTGTAAGAACCTTGATCACCCAAAACGCCAAGGTCACTTGGGGAACTTTGGAAAATCTTTGCATTCAGCAAGCCTAAAAAAGTTTCCTGAGAATTCCCTTTTGTTACCTTTGGCTTATGAAGCTCATAGATGTCGAACTCACTGGAGGCTTAAAAGCCGTCTTCGCTATCCCAGAAGGCGAAGGCCCCTGGCCTTCCGTTGTCATGGTGCACGAGGTTTTTGGCATCGACGAAAACATGAGGGCTCAGATGGTTCGCCTAGCCACGGCTGGTTACCTGGTTTTAATGCCAGATCTCTATAGCCGCGGTGGTGCGCGCAAATGCCTTACCGCAACCTTCAAGGCGCTTGCCGCCGGCACAGGTCAGGCGTTTGAGGACATTGAGGTCGCCAAGCAGTTTCTGCTCGGCCGCGAAGACTCAACGGGCAAGGTTGGCGTTATCGGTTTCTGCATGGGTGGTGGGTTCGCACTGCTTTTGGCAAACCAGAGTTACGACGCAGCGGTCTCAAACTATGGCATGCTCCCGAGCAACATGGACGAAGCGCTCTCTGGTGCTTGCCCAATCATGGGAAACTACGGTGGCAAAGACGCGCAGCTCAAAGGGGCCAAAGCCAAACTTGATTCGACACTGACAAAGCTCGGGGTGGTGCACGATATAAAGGAATACCCCGAGGCGGGGCACGCATTCATGAACCCCAAACAAGGCGGCGGCGCTTTCTTCGGCACCTTACTGAGGGTTACCGGTGCGAAGCCAAACCCTGAAGCGGCTTTAGACGCCTGGACTCGCATCGAAAACTTCTTTGCTGAGCACCTTTCTTAGCCTGTAAGACGGCTGTGAATCCGCCTAAACCCAATCAGAGGATCGGTGTCACGCAGAATACTTAAACCATGTCTGAAAAAACCGAGAACGCGAAGCGTATTCGAGGTAGACGCAAACGCCGTCGCCCAATAAGAAACACATTCTTGGCGTTGGCCGCCGTGTTTTTGGTTATCTGCGGAGTGTTCACTTTCGCTGTCGTAGATCGGATGAAGACTCAGCAACTCGATTTTGTTTCGGCCGCTGCCGACGTAGCTAGAGACAACAATCTAGGCCCCTTGGTTGCCGCTGCCGAAAACTTCTATTACGGAACACTTCACACGCCCAAAGTTGGCGGTACACCTAAAGCACCTGCCGGATTCGATGGAACTGTCAGAACCTCAACCGATGGCAGGCCGGTAGGTAAGGTCAGCGCACAACCGCTCGCGAACAACAAGGATTGGGGCCCGGCGCAAACACCATCTGCGCTGCCCGACAGGGTCACCTCACCAACAAAATACCTGCCGGGTGAGGGCGTCTGGGTGCCGACCAAGATCGTTGTAAACGGGGTAACAGCCGTATACGTCGCCCGAGTGCGACCTGATTCGTTGCACACCTCGATTTACGCGACCATCGCATGGTTCGACCCGAAGCTACTCGCCTTCGGTCAGGTTGCCGGAACCAAGCTCCCTGAAGGCAACTTCAATCACGGCACTGGTCGGGTCGCTGCAGAGGTGCGGCCTTTCTATGTCGCCGGATTTGCTGACGGTTATCGAATGAAAGACAGTCAGGGTGGTGCGGTCATAAACGGTGTTGTCGTCAAGAAACTGAGTCGCGGCAAGGCGACCCTGCTCACCTACCCCGATGGCTCAATCAACATTGTGCGTTGGAACATAGACAAGGCTAAGCCTGGCTTCTTGACTGCTCGGCAGAACCTAGACGTGCTTGTTCTCGACGGCAAGAGCCAGGTCTTCAACGAAGATCAGGCAAAATGGGGTCAAGTTTGGTATGGCACAGGTTCGGGCAAAAACTATATTTGGCGAACTGCCATTGGCCTGCGTCCTGATGGTTCGGTGGTTTATGTGCAAAGCCAAGCGTTGACGGCGAAAACTCTTGCTGACCTGTTGGTCAGAGCCGGCGCGGTCATCGGTATGTCTCTAGACATGAATGAGGCTTTTGCGAATGGCGACTTTTATGGGCCTTATGGGCAAAACGGCAAGGCCATCAACCCAGATAACAAAAACCCGACAAGCCGTTTCTTTAAGACGAGCAAGCGTGACTTCGTATCGGTGTTCGCCAAATCCCCAGCCAACGGCTAACTAACGTTTCTGAAGGTAGCCGTTCGAGATAATCCAGCCAGCTGGCAATGTTTTCGGGGTTCCTGCAACATAAACGTTCCCATGAATGCCTTCTAGGCGAACATTTGTGAGATCGGTATTCGCGATTCGCACGCTGTAGAGGTTTGCGTATGAAAGGTTAGAGCCCGACAGGTTTGAGTTGCTGAAGTCGACTCGTTCTAGATTTGCCGAGGCAAAAGAGGCTGAGGTGACGCTAGCTCGCTGAATTGTCGATCCCGAAAGATCGCACTTATCGAACACGGCTTTATCTAGGTGTGCGTTATCAAGCCGAGCACCTTTGAGCGAGACGGCGACAAATTTGGCCTCGCTCAGGTTCGCCCCACTCAGGTTTGCGTTGGCCAAGTTGATGCCCTTAATCGATTTCCCTCGAAGGTTCGCAAAGGTCAGGTTCACGCCAGAAAGGTTCACGCCCTCAGAAATCAGATAACCACTGACAATTAGGACGTTGAATGTTGCCGGGTGGCCGGTTAGCGAGCGGGTCGTGGTGCCTGTTACCGAAGGTGTGAACTTTGTCTGATTCAGGTTTAGGTTTGAGAGCTTCGCTCCGTCGAGGTTGGTGTTTGTCAGGTTCGCATAACTCAGGTTGAGGTTGTCGAGGGTGAGGCCTTTGAGCCAAACTTTTGACAGGTCTACGTGTGGGCCAAACATGAACCCTTTAACAAGCTTCCAGTCATACGGGAGTGAGCGCGGTGAACCATCGACATGGCTTGCCCGAAGATCGTTGACAGTTGCTCCAGAAAGATCTGCGCCCTGCAGGTTTGAGTAGTCCAGGATTGCCTTGGTGAGGTCGCTTCGGCTTAGCTTCGCGTTGGTTAGGTTCGCTGATGTGAGGTTGGTTGATCTGAGACTCGCCCCGGTTAGGTCCATGCCGCTCAGGTTGAACCCGGCGAGTGTTTTGCCAGCCAAACAGGTGGTGCCGGCGAAGTCTTTGCGACCGTGCATGTCTTTGTTGATTTTTGGGCACTTGACCACCACGTGATTTGGCGTCTGGGTGGTTCCGGTTGAAGGAATACCGGTTGGCGGCACCTTGCTCACGTTGCAGGCGGCGAAAAGATCCATCAATCTTGAGGTCAAGGCATCGTGGTAAGGCACCTCAGGAAAGTTTGAATAAAAGGTATAAAGGCTCGGGCAGTCGTTAGTACAGAGGTTTGGCACACTCTGGCCGTATGACCCCGAGGTATTGATCGCCGATGTGACATCGATTCGAAGCTGTTCGCAGGCCGATGTTGCGCTCGCCGGTAACACCTTGGCAAGGGGTGTATCTAGCAGGGCGATCGCCAGAGCCATGAGGCCAAGTTTTCGAAGCATTGCTCCCCCAAGCATTCAGATAAACCAATTGTTGCACCAACGACCGACATCGAAGCTGCCTGCAAGAATAACTGGGTTAGAGTATCGAACAAGCAATAAGTCTTAGGGGGCAATAATGTTTTGCGAAAACTGTGGTGCAAACGATCAGGCAGGCAAGTTCTGCGGCAAGTGCGGTAGCCCGCTGAGCGCGCCTCCGGTCACGGCTTCTCCTGCTGCAGCACCCGAAGTGACTTCGGCGCCTACCGCGGCTCCTGTAGTCGTAGGTTCGGCTCGTCAACTTTACGAATACATGGTGCTCACCCAGAAAGACCGCGTCTTCGGTGGCAAGTTCAACCCGCTGCAGCTGCAGGAGGCATTGAACGGTTTTGCTCGCCAAGGCTGGCGCGTTGTTGAGGCAGCGACCACCACGTTCCCTGGTTTCAGTGGTAGCCGTGAAGAAATCGTCTTCATTCTCGAACGACCAGTTGGCTAATTCGTGATCCCTGGTCTTTCTGGGCACGTCTTTGACGGCGTCTTCTTTTCTGAACAGGGTTTGTTGAACGTACCCGTTTTGGTTCACTGCACAGCTCACTCGAACATTCAAAACACCAACATCGACTCGCTCAAGCGAACGCTTGCCGCGCAGGCAAAAGCCGCTGGAGCAAACACGATCATCAACTTCAAGTACGCCCAGCGAGCAAACTTCATGTCAATGTCTAGCGTGAGCTGGGATGCCACCGGCGACGCCGTTTTTCTCGCGGTGGCAGACTCAGCGCAAGGCGGGGCTGATGGCAGTGAAGTTTTTTGCCCCAAGTGTGGCGGTGGCGTATCTTCCACTGCCAAATTTTGCCGTAATTGCGGTAACCAGCTCACGTAATCTCACCTAATAAAACCCAGTTTCAAGTAAACCTTTTACTACCGATTGTTCGCATTTACGAATAGTGTTAAAAGGTTGTATTCGTAAATACGAATAAATTAGGGGTTTTCTGTGAAGTCTGCACTTGGCCGTAAGGCACTACAAAAGGCGAAAGCATTACTGACGTTAGCGCTTGGCGTCGGTCTCGCGCTCGGCGGCAACGCTTTGCCATCTCAAGCGGCTGTCACGTCGATCAACATCACCGCCGACTCGCTCACACAGTCGGCCGCGAGCGCTGTTGTGCCAACCCTCACCGCTACCCTAAGCGGCACAGTTGCCACTGCACTCAATGTGACCTGTAACGTTTACGCAACCTCAGACACAGGCTTTACTACCCCACTAGACCAAGCTTCACTTGCTGTAGGTACATACAAAATTCACTGCACCGGTGTTACCACCAACGCTGCCAGCTACTCGGTTGGTACGAGCACTGACGGTGTTCTAACTGTTGTCGCTAATGCATCTCTGCCATGTAATGCCGACTATTACCAGATGGGTAAGGGTGTCCTTTACAAGTTCAACTCACCTACCTTCGTTTACAACGCTGTATCGACTGCCAACACTTTCGGTACCTCAACCACCGTGGTCAACTCATTGGGTTGGAACCCAGAAGATAACTACCTCTACGGAATAGTTAGCAATTCGCTTTACAAGATTGACGTAAACGGAAAATCTGTTCCAGCGCCGGTTAGCCCAAGCAACGCCGCTGTTGGTGTTCCGATCTACAACATGTCGGCAGGTTCGAGCGCCTCGAACGCTCCAACCCGCACCTCTGCGGCGACCTCGCCAACAATCGGAAACACCGGTGGTGACTTCTTAAAGATTGGTAACAGCTACTACCTGGTAAGCGCTTCTAGCAGCGGCTTTTTTGTAACCGACGTTCGTTCGAGAACTCTGGTTAAGACGATCACTCCAACGAATGCTTGGAATGCGTATGACATCACATTCGTTCGAAACGGATCGACCAGCGTCGGTTGGGGTGTTCAAAACAACAGCACGTCTGGTAAGAGTGATCTCTACAAAGCAACAATTACCGGAACCGATATCGCGAGCCTCGCAATTAGCGTCACATCGACTCAGCTATCAGCCGCGATTGGTTCGAGCGGTGAAAACTTCGGTGCCTCGTATTCAGATATCGATGGCAACGTTTACGCATACGGAAACTCGTCAAACAAGCTTTACGAAATCCCGAAGGCAGAGCTAACCAAGACCAACCCGACGGCAACCCTGGTCACCACCACCACCGCCACAGTCCAGTCACCGAACGACGGTGCCGACTGCCCCAATGCATCTAGCCCTACCGCTGCAACGCTAACCACCAGCACTCCGGCAACCTCAATCACCTCAACCTCGGCTAACGTCGCCGGAACCGTATTGACTCCAAACTTGCCAGGCGCCGACGTCACTGCCGGAAACCTTCAGTTCTGCTATGCGACTTCTGTTCTGTCGCTTAGCAACTCGCCTACCTGTGTTTCGGCTACTCCAAGCTCAACGGCCCAGAACACGACCCCGGCGGCAGGCTTGAGTGCTTCGCTCAGCGGCCTAACTCCATCGACTACTTACTACTTTCAAACTAAGGCCGTGAACTCTGGCGGTTCCACGTCATTTGGCGAGGTAAGAAACTTCACAACACTGAATACCTGGAACCTGTCGGCAAATAGTTCTACCTACACGATCGGCGGTGCTGTTCCGACCCTAGGTGCGACGGCGTCACCTTCTGCCGGAATCAACGGTAGCGCGACCTGCAATGCTTACTCATCGAGCGATACCGGCTATTCAACAGCTCTCACCATTTCTTCGCTTTCGGCTGGCACATACGTGATTCACTGCACGGCTACCTCGGCTTCGGGGTACACGCTCGGCACAAATAACAATGGAACCCTCACTGTTACCAGCCTCATGGGTTGGACGATCACGGGCAACAACCAGACCTACCAGACTCCCGGCACCGCGCCAAGTGCAAGTGGTGTGGCATCTCCCTCGGCTGGTTTGGGCGGATCGCTAACCTGTAACTACTACGCGAACACCGATACCGGCTACGCGACTCCGTTGACCATTTCGAGCAGCACCGCACCGGGGACTTATGTTGTTCGATGCACTGGTACCGCGGCAGCTGGTTACGCACCGGCAGCAATCAACAACGGTGTCTTGACAGTCACGCAGACACCTTGGTACCTAAACGCAACCGACGCGACCTACACAATTGGTGGCACTCTCCCAGGTCTCACTTCGTCGGCTTCGATTTCGGCAGCGCTAAGTGGTTCGGCAAGCTGCTCGATTTTTGCGAATAGCGATACCTCATACCGCACGGCGCTAACCCTCGACGCCACTCTTCCGGCCGGAACCTACGTGATTCGATGCACCGGTTCGGCTGCAACTGGCTACGCTGCGCCAACCATTAACAATGGTGTGCTCACGGTCACCAGCCTTACTTCTTGGACTCTGACCGCAGCGAACGCAAACTACACGATTGGCGGCACTGCGCCAACCCTTACTGCAACGGCAAACCCTGCCGGTGGTTTGAGCGGTTCATACACCTGCCGCGTTTATGCAAACAGCGACCCGACATACTCAACACCGCTAACTGTTGACGCGTCTCTTGCTGCTGGCACCTACGTGATTCGATGCACCGGCTCGGCCGCTTCGGGTTATGCCGGCGCAACAGTGGTGAACGGAACCCTGACTGTTTCGGTAGCAGCTGTTTCTTACAGCGTCACATATGACGCCAACAACTCGACTGGTGGCCAGGTGCCAACCGACAGTGGTTCATACAACTCAGGTTCCACCGTCACCGTTAAGAGCAACTCGGGCAGTCTAGTGCGCACCGGTTACACCTTTGGTGGTTGGAACACCGCGGCCAATGGCTCTGGAGGCACTTATGCCGCAACCGGTTCGGCAACGTTCACGATTACCTCAAACGTGACTCTTTATGCCGTTTGGAACATTAACTCGTTCACCGTTACCTACAACGAAAATGATGGGTCGGGCACTACAGCGACTGCTTCGAAGAACTACGGTGACACTGATGCGTTGACTTTTTCGAACCCTTGGACTCGTACCGGTTACACCTTTGTTGGTTGGGCCACCACTTCGGGTGCTACTTCGGCTGCGTCTTCTTACACCGTTACGGGTGCCGTTACGTTGTATGCAGTTTGGCAGGCGAACAGCTACACGATCACCTATAACAAGAACGATGGGTCGGGCACTACAGCGACTGCTTCGAAGAACTACGG
>CANGNZ010000016.1 GCA_947455435.1 Microbacteriaceae bacterium | reverse complement strand
GGAGATCTCCAACCGTGCCAGCGTTCTTGAAAATCAAAACGCTTTCGGGTCCAAGAATCTCTCAACTCAACCCAGTCAGACATCTCCTGGATTTTCTTGTCTTTCTTTTCCTCGTTCATTTCTTCACTTTCTTCTATTCGGATTTGAGTGAAGCTAAATAATCAAAATAACAAGGCCTCGTGCCTATTTTACCAATCGATATGGCGAGCGCTATTGAATCACCCAAGTAACTTCAAAGTGCCAAATGGCGTAGAAAGATGTCGTAGAAAGTGATTGCGCTTTTCAGGATTTCAGTAGCCACATAGGAGGAACGGGGTTGGTGCGTCCTCGTATTCTCCGCGTGAGGTCCGAGCGAGTCGCAAGACTCGGTGACCGAAACCACCACTGGTGTGTAAAAACATCAGGGTTCACTAATGAGACAGAGAAAAAGCCCAAGAGGGATCGGGGGCTTTTGTCATGGCTGGACAAACCCCAAGATTCCTGCTGCGTGCCTCCGGAAGTTTTCTTTTCCAGTGCTAGTGTTGCTAACGGTGTGACGGGAAGTCTGGTCGTCGAAAGTGTTCGACTAATCCAAGGAAACCGTGAATCACAATTCAAAATCCAAAAAACCTGCTGCTAAAACTGCTGCGCTCTCGCTAGGTGCGCTCGGAGTGGTTTATGGAGACATCGGAACCAGCCCGATTTATGCTTTGAATGAATCAGTGCATGCTGGCGGGACCTCCACGTCATCCATCCTCGGCGTTCTCTCCTTAGTCTTCTGGACTCTAATGCTGGTTGTGTCTGTGAAATATCTGTTGCTCGTTCTCAGAGCTGACAACCGTGGCGAGGGTGGCGTTCTAGCACTGCTAGCGCTTATGCCAACAAAGATTCGAAATGCCACCAAAGGTGGATACGGCTTTATGGTTTTCTGCCTTCTTATGGCCGCTGCATTCATCTTTGCCGATGGGCTACTTACCCCTGCAATCAGCGTGCTTTCTGCTGCGGAAGGTTTGAAGTCGATAGATCCAAGTTGGGGTTTATATGCGGTCCCAGTAACTGTGATTATTTTGGCCGTACTCTTCACTTTCCAGTTCAAGGGCACTCAGCTAATAGGCAACATCTTTGGACCTGTGATGGCGGTTTGGTTCTTGACAATCGGTGGCCTCGGCTTGTTCCACCTAAGCCAGAACCTGAATGCCCTTCAAGCTCTGAACCCAATGCTCGCAATTGACTTTATTGGCGCGAACCAGTGGCACACACTTTTCGTGATGTCTTCAGTAATCCTTGCGGTAACTGGTGCAGAGGCACTCTATGCCGACCTTGGCCACTTCGGAAAAACGCCAATTCGAATTGGTTGGTTCGGCCTGGTTGGAATATCACTAGTGCTGAACTATTTCGGGCAGGGAGCACTTATGCTTCGTGACCCATCCATGATAGGAAACTCTTTCTTCGGAATGGTTACAGGCCAAGTACCTTCAATCTTGCTTTTCGTTATCACGACTGTTGCCACGGTAATTGCTTCTCAAGCCCTAATTAGTGGGGTGGCCTCAATAGCATCTCAGGCAATACAGCTGGGCTTGCTTCCAAGGTTGAAGGTGAACCACACCAATGAGGGGCATCGGGGCCAGATCTATGTCCCGCTCGTTAATGCTTTGATGTTTGCCGGTTCAATCTCGTTAGTCCTAATTTTCGAATCATCAGCCGCCTTAGCTGGTGCCTATACATTTGCGATTGCTGGAACAATGCTTGTGACCACCGTAGCGATGTATTTTGTTGCCCGAGAAAAATGGAAACTTAGCAAGTTTTTGATAATTCCAGTGTTTTCGATGTTTGGAATCATGGACTTGGTATTCGTGGTTTCGACTTCTACCAAGGTAGTCACGGGAGCCTGGCTGCCAATGCTAATTGGTTTCTGCCTCGGTTCAATGATGTGGATCTGGCGTAAAGGACGTCGCGTTCTCAATCACCGACTTATGGACGAAGACATGACCATCCCACAAATCGAGCGGATGCGAGCAAAGGGTAAAAAGGTTGCAGTTTCAAAGGGAACTGGAATTTATCTTTCAGCTGTAAAGGACGCAGTGCCTCAAGCTCTGCAACAACAGATCCGAGTCCTTCATTCGATGCCTGAGAAAATAATCTTCGTAAGCGTTGAAACCATTGATGACCCAGTCAGCCATGAACCACCAAAATACGAGCAGATAAATGAATTCATGGGCCGAGTCACGCTCAAGGCTGGCTTCATGGAGGCTCGCAACCTTCCTCGCGCTCTGAAATCAAAGGCCGTAGCAGATTACTTTGATGAGAAAGAAGCGATTTATTACGTCACCGAGCGAACACTCATTCAAAGCCACAAGGGTGACCTGAACCGCATCGAAGAAATAGTGTTCGACACTCTTCATCGCAATGCCTCAACTGCTAGCCGTTACTTTAAGTTGCCTGCTCACCGAGTAATTACCTTCAACGTGTCGGTCGAGATCTAGCCAGCGTCGTCGAACAACACAGGCGTAGAAAGAAAATCGCATTCTTGATTTCTTCGCCATAATTGATCAAGAGCCCTAATTGGCGAGTGACCTATTCTCCGCATTCAAAAACCCTCGGAACGATCAGGTTATCCCTATTATTTCAGGCCTTGTTTGTAGTTGAATGGAGAAACCTAGGTTGAGGAGCAAACCATGAGAATCGGTTACGTAGTTTTGTATGTTCAAGATCCCACGGGTTGTCTGCAGTTCTGGACCGACAAGGTCGGAATGGTCGAGAAGGGGCGCAAAGCCGCCGGACCATTTGAGATTGTCCAGGTTGGGTTTGCTGACCAGTCGTTCTCTTTTGAGCTTGTACCGTTGGCGTTGATGGCTGAGAACCCAAACAAGCTCGACCTTGCTACCCCGTCGATTGCCTTCAATGTTGCCGACTTGGCAGGCGCTCGATCGAAGCTCGTTGAGGCTGGCGTCGAGGTATCTGAGCTAGGTAACCACGGAGGCGTTGAGTCTTTCGCTTTCTCAGACAACGAGAACCGTTGGTTTGCGGTCACTAAGTGATGAAAAGTTGAAGAGTATACTCACGCTCAAAGACGGGCGTTCACTTGAATGGTCTGACAACGGCGTTGTTACTGACGAAGCACTAATCTTTCATCACGGAACCACCTGCGGTCTCGACGTTTGGGACGCTTGGTTAGCCGAGGCTGCTTCACGTGGGGTAAGGGCTATCTCGCTCAACCGCCCGGGGGTCGGCGCCAGCACTCGCAACCAAGGGCGAAGAATGCACAACGACGTCGGCGATGTTAGCGAACTGGTTGAGCAACTGGGCATCAACAAGTTTGTCTCGGTTGGCTGGTCTGGCGGCGGCGGTCGAGCGCTTGGAACAAGCTTCATCGACGCTTGCGTGGGAGTTCACACCATCGCTGGGATTCCCTCGCAAGACATCAACGATCCGCGATGGATGGCGGCGGTTTCAACCGAACGCCACGAAAAAGCCCAGATCAACCGGGCCGACTTCGACGCGCTGCAAAAGAGTCGAAGCGCCGACTTTGAACAAGGAAAAGACATGTCAACCGAGTTCATGCTTGCCGACTTAGAACAATATTTGCCGCACTTCGCTGACTTCAAAGCTGAATACAGCGTTTTTGCTGACGACTTCGCTAGGTCAATGCGCGTGGCTTTGGTGAACGGGCCAGAAGCCGATGCCGACGATTACGCAGCGAACATCCATCTTTGGGGCTTCGACATCGACCAGATCAGAAAACCGGTGACCTTGTGGCACGGCGATCTCGACGATGACGTTGAGATTCAATATGGTGAATACAACCACAGCCGTATTCCTGGCTCGAAGTTTGTTCGGCTCGAAGGCCTAGGCCACGTTGACATCATGGTTGAGGCGCGCGAGGTAATACTCGCGGCTGCAATTGACTCGCTAAGTTAGGCCTCTATCGTGGCACGAGCTGAGTGATGCCTGAGTTTTGATCGGTATTCATTTGCAGTGAGAGCGATGATTAGCAGGTCAAAGGCGGTAAGCAGCACCAAAGGCAAAGTGAAGTGAATCACGAGTTCGTAGGTTTGGTAGAGCACAAATGCGACCAGAAAGCCGATCATCCAAGGGTAGGCGCGGAGTTTGCCTCTCAAAACTTCGATCACCAATACAACCTTTATAACGCCGTGCACCAAAAGGTAGACCGCTGCGAAAAGAGTTGCCGAGCCGGTCAGCGAGGCCGCTAGATGCATAATCTGGTTGGCGATGAAGTCCGAAGGGTCCTGTTTTAGTTCGTGCTGGGTGAATACTCTAGTGAACGCGTCAATTTTGCTGACCGGAACCAGGAGCAAAAGGAGGCCGCCGATAATTTCTAACGCACCGTCAATTCCCTTAAGTGCGATCGCCACCTTGAACGCACGAGAAGACACACCGCCTCCGTCAACGGACTTCGCCATCTAGGTTTATGGCTTTCTCTTAAACACGGACTTGATCTTGGCAACAATCTTTTCAAGACCCTGCTGTCCTTGTTTATTGAGTTCGCGAGCCCACTCGAGTTCGAAAGCCAAGATCGAAATGCCGATGAAAATCACCAATAGCCCTGGGCCTGGAGTCACGATCATTATTAGACCGGCGATGATCAAGGCCACACCCAAGAACATCGTGAGTGCCCAGCGAATGGGGTGAGGCAACTTTGAGAGGGCGTTCTTCAACCAATTCATTTGGGCTACTTCACAAATCCGTTGTCGATGAGGTAGTTGGAAGTCTCGATTAGGGAGGTTTCTGGTGAAACGAAGTCGATGCCCAAAACCTTAGTTGCCTGGCTCGAGTTGACCCCGATATGTTTGCCAAGGGTCGGCAACACAGCTTTCACCTCTGAGTCGAACAGGGCCAAGAATCGAATGACGAAACTTGGTGCCTGGATTGTGGAAATTTTTCGCTTAGGAAACTCTGCTTTAAGGGTTTTTGCTATTTGAATAAAGGTTCGCGAGCCTGCGCTGGCGATGAAACGCTTGCCCTTGCAGGCATCGATGCTGATTGCTTTGGCGTGCATGGCGGCAACGTCCTTCACATCGACGATTGAGAATGAGATATCTGGCAGCATCGGGTCTTTGCCAATCAAGATTCGCTCAACCACAGAGACCGACGAGCCAAAATTCTTGTCTAACGGGGCACCCGCGACCAAAACCGGATTTACTGTCGTCAGCTCTAGCTCCGGAGCTTCTGAGGCGATGTAGTCCCAGGCAGACATTTCGGCCAGAGTCTTCGACTTGGTGTAGGCGACGCGTCCGACGACATGATTTGGATCGCTCCACATGGTCTCGTCAAACTCGGTCTTGCCTGCCGGGAGGTCGTTGCCATAAATCGCAGCGACAGATGAGGTGAGAACTACGCGCTTTACGCCGGCTTTGTGAGCTGCCTTCAAAGCACGAAGGGTGCCTTCGACTGCTGGGCGCACGAGATCGTTTTCATCTTTGGGCGAGGCGATTGGAAACGGTGATGCGCTATGAATCAGTACATCGACTCCTTCAAGTGCCGAATCCCAGCCAGAATCCTTTTCGAGGTCCAGCTCAACGAAGGTTAGATTCTTGACGAGGTCGAAACCTTTTGGCAGGTGAGCCGCCACTGCTTCTCTAACTTCGTCTGCTTTGGCGCTCGAGCGAACCGAGGCCTTAACCTCATAGCCGTCGGCCAACAGGCGAAGGGTGATGTGTTTGCCGATGTAACCGCTAGAACCGGTTAGAAGAACTCTGGTCATTTGGCTACTTTCTCAAAGTGATCACTAACTCAAAGCCTAAGTCTGCTCGTTTTTATTTCATCTGCCTCGAGTCAGAAAGTAAAAAGCAGACCCAGCCAAACGGCTGAGCCTGCTTTCTTCAAACTGCTTAGACCAGCTGTGAGCCGTCGGCTGCTGGAACCTTGCGAGTTGCGATCATGATTAGGTCAACGATTGACCAAATGCCGAGACCGCCGCAGGTTAGAAGCTTGGCAACGCCGAGGCCGGTGTAGCCAAGGTAAAAACGGTCAACACCCAAACCACCCAAGAAAATCGAGAGTAGAAGTGCCGTTACGTAGCTCTTTGGTGCAGTGTTGTTGGTTTGTGACATTATTTCCCCTTTTGTAATGTGTGCAGGTTGAGAATACCAACCGATGGTCACATTGTAAATGCTTGAACTACACCAATCGCCCTAGGCTTTAGGGATGATTCATCACCTAAGCATCGGCGTCTCCGACATCACTGCGTCCGGAATTTTCTATGACGCAATTCTTGAACCGCTCGGATATATCCGCGCATTCGAAGACATCCGCCCAGGCGAACGCCACCAGGCAATCGGCTATGGCACCGAGCCCGACAAAGACAAGTTCGCCATCAAAGAGCGACAAGCTGACCAGCTCTCCGCGGGGCCAGGTTTTCACCTATGTTTTGCCGCCCCTTCTCGTGAAGCGGTAAACGCGTGGCATGACCGAGGGCTTAAATTCGGCGCCAGGAACGAAGGCAGCCCAAAGGTTTGGGAAGAGTTTGGGTTGAACTATTACGCAGCCTATTTATCCGACCCGGTCGGCTGGCAAATAGAGGCCGTTTTCAAGGGTTAACGCAAGAATTGTCTTACGCAACGAAAGGTTCGTGAAATGAATATCGCTCTATGGCTGGCTGCCGGTGCGTTAGCCCTAATTATTGGTGCCGCTGGCTACATGAAGGCCTTTGTGTCGATTGAAGAACTGCGCAAGATGCCTTGGGCAGCCAAGTTTCCGGCACACATTGTTCGAGCAATCGGCGTATCCGAGCTCCTTGGAGCCATCGGGCTAGTTTTGCCACAAGCAACCAACATCGCCGAGATCCTCACTCCCCTAGCCGCAGCCGGCTTGGCTGTGTTGATGCTGGGTGCAACCGTCACCCACATTCGCATCAAAGACGCCGCATCGGCGAGCATCACCACCTTGGTGCTGTTAGGGATTGCTGTTTTTGTGGCGATTGGCCGCTTCGCCGGAGTGGCATAGTCTTTCTCCATGCTGAACACAATCTTCGTAAACCTTCCGGTAGAAAACCTCAAGCGCTCGGTCGACTTCTTCACCGCCCTAGGCTTCTCTTTCAATGCACAGTTCACCGATGAAACATCGACTTGCATGCTCGTTGGCGACAACATCTTCGTGATGCTTTTGGAACACGCGAAGTTCTCGAGCTTCATAGATAAAAACATCGCCCCGAAGAATTCCACAGAGGCGATTTTGGCTTTCGGTTGTGACTCTGCCGAACACGTTCGCTCGCTAACCTCGAAGGCGATCGAGCTTGGTGCTCGCCAAATAAACCCTGCAGAAGATATGGGTTTCATGTTTAGCTGGGGTTTCGAAGACTTGGACGGTCACCTTTGGGATTTGTTCTGGATGAACCCGGAGCACGTCCAAGCGGAATAAAGGCGCCTCCGACGACCTTATAGATAGGGCAACTCCCCTCTAGTAAGGCGTGTCATGAACAACAACTTTGCCGGTTTCGACCTTCGCGCGATTTCGGACGCCGTGAAAGAAAACATTCGCCAATTCGGTGGCTTTAGCCCTTCGGAGGTTGGGCAAGCTGGGGCGGTTGGTGTTGAGCGGTTGCGAGGCGATGTTTTGATCTCGCTCAAAGGCTCCCCAAAAACCGGGTTTGAACTTATTAACGCAATCGGCGTTGACTCCAAAAAACCTTCAAGCTCGCAGCTCTACCCACTGCTCGAGCAGCTATTCGATGAGGGCCTACTAACTTCAACGGTCAAGAAAGACCGCCGGGTCTTCGCCCTCACCGCATCAGGCGAGCAGGCTCTCGCAGGTTGGCAACCCGCCGAACCTGCCGAAGACCAAAACTTTGACGCAAAAACTTGGTTGCCAACTTGGGTCGACCTGCGAGGCAACTTGCCGAAATCACTCGCTCGCCTCGGCAAGCTAAGTTTCGAAGTCTCGCAGCATGGCAGTAAGAGCCAGCAAGAAGAAGCCGCCAAGGCAATCGATGATGCGGTCAAACAACTTCACAAAATCCTCTCAGCCGAATGAGTAAGTCTGGCCACGACCTAAAAAAGCGCTATCGCAGAATCCTTCGGTTCGCGTCACTCGCGCTTTTGCAAACCTGGTGGTTTGAGTTAGTCCTGCCAAAATTTGGGCTGCGAAAGTTTGTCGCAAAAACGAGACTCAAGCGAATCCAAATGCTCGCTCGAAAGTTTCGAATTCTCGCGGCCGATCTGGGCGGCTTGATTATCAAGGTCGGTCAGTTTGCGTCCTCTCGTTTAGATGTTTTACCTAAGACAATCACGGCCGAGCTTGAGTCGCTGCAAGACGAGGTAGAACCCGTGAGCTTCGCTCTGATCCAAGAGCAAATCGAGGCACAGCTGAAGATGCCGCTAGAACTTGCTTTCGCCACCTTCGGCGTTGAACCAATAGCAGCCGCCTCACTGGGGCAGGCTTACAGGGCTCAATTGAGCGCCAGCCTCGCTGAGGAATGGGGTGCCCAAGATGTTGTGGTCAAAGTACTGCGACCCGGTATCGAAGAGGTTGTTGCGGTTGACTTGAAGGCACTGCGCCGCGTGGCAATTTGGCTGGCGAGAATCAAACTTGTCAACCGCCGAACCGACGTCCCTGCTTTAGTCGAAGAGTTCGCGCAGGTCAGCCTCGAAGAGATCGACTACTTTGTCGAAGCCGCAAACCTGACTCGTTTTGCCGAAATCTTTGCCGAATCAACTCGAATCTCAACACCAGAGATTATTTGGGAGCGGAGTTCGAAAAAGGTTCTCACTCTCAGCGATGTCAGCGGAATCAAAGTGAGTGACGTTGCTTCACTCATCGCCTCGGGAATCGACCCAAACGCTGTGGCCGGCGAATTAGCCACCGCCACTTTTGAGCAAATCTTTGTTCACGGCTTCTTTCACGCCGACCCTCACCCCGGAAACATCTTCGTAAACGTCAATCCAGAAATAGCCGGTGACTTCAAACTTTCGTTTATTGACTTTGGCATGATGGGTGAAATCTCAGATGACCTTCGCCAAGGGCTACAGAGTCTCATCTTCGCCCTTGTTGCTCGAGATGCGAGACGCTGTGTGGCAGCCATGCAGCGCCTCGGCGTGCTGTTGCCATCGGCAGACACTGTTGAGTTGGAACGTGCGGTTGGAGTTGTCTTTGACAGATTTGGCGGCATTGGCGTTGCCGAACTAACTCAGACTGACCCCCAAGAAATCAAAGAGCTGATAATCCAGTTCAGCGAGCTGATCAGGCAGCTGCCATTTCAATTGCCAGAGGATTTCCTTATGCTCCTCAGGGCGGTCTCTCTGATTTCAGGCGTGACAAGCTCGTTGAACCGTGATTTCAATATGTGGGACGCGGTCGACCCATTCGCACGATCGCTTCTAAATGGTGGTTCGAACCCGACGCTTAAAGCGGTTGGCAGAGAGGTTGCTAGTTTCGGAGCAACCGCACTGGGTCTTCCCAAGAAACTCGACTCAGTACTTTCTTTGATGGATCAAGGCAAGCTGGCGATCAGGCTGCCCGAGGTAGAGAAGTCGATCAGAAGGCTTGACTCATCGGTGAGACGTGTGACTTCGGCACTGATTTTCTTAGGCCTGTTAGGCGCAGGAGTTGCCTTGCGACTGAACCACGACTCGCTCGGCGAAGCCCTGTTGATTTCTGGAATTCCTTTTGCTCTCTATGCGATTGGCTTCTTGCGCATCAAGTAGCGGGGCGAAGGGTTAGCCTGAAGGCATGAAGTTCAACAGCGACGTTACGACTCTCATCGCGCTATTCGCGATCGTCAACCCGATAACCGCCATTCCGGTCTTTTTGGCGATTGCTACCGGAATGGACAAAAAGGGTCGAAGAAAGTTGGCTCTCAAAACCGCCCTGATTTCGGGCGTAACACTGATCATCGCTTACTTTTTGGGTGATGTGATCTTGAAATCTTTGAGCATCGAACTGAATGCTTTCAGAATTGCGGGCTCGGCAGTCATCGCCGCCTTTGGCTGGAAGATGGTTATGGGCCGGGGGCTCGAGAAACCTTCTGGTTCGATAAGCGGCGCTGCCGTTGTGCCTCTTGCGATCCCGCTGATGGCCGGCCCTGGCGCGATAGCAACTGTTATCGCTCTCGGCAACTCCGACATTGGCTTGGTTCGGGTGGCAAACCTACTGATCATTTTGGCTTTGTCAGTGCTGACTTTTGTCTTTCTCCTGGCTGCAGCACCAATCGAGAAAATCCTCGGCGAAACAGGCTTGATGGTGGTTAGTCGAATTCTTGGTCTCTTGCTGGTTGCGATCGCAGTTTCAACGATCATTTCGGCTGTGGGCTCGAGTTTTCCGGCCCTATTGAACTAGTCGCGAAGCGGCCGAGTTGCGATTGCCGCTTGCCGGCACAAGTTTGCCAACCTTGCCAAAACCAAACTCGGGCATGTTGACGTACATGTTTTCGGAGCTCCTAACCTCATAGGTTTCATGCCAGATGCCTACCGCTTTGGATTTGCGAGCAGCCTTGTTGAACGCCTTCCAGGCTGGCAGGTGTTCAGCGTCTTTCGCACTGGCGTAGTCGATGAGCTTCTCAACCGAATCCCAGTACTGAACCAGGATTAGCGTGCGACCGAAACCCATCTCGTGCGACTTGAAGCCTAGTTGCGGGTTTTTATAAAGCTCAGGGAGCATCTTGCCCATGGCCGCCATGACGGGCAACCACTGGTGAAACGCGAAAACGTTGTTTATGCGCATCCCGATCAGGAACACAACTTGACCTTGTTCATATTGGGCGGTTAAACGTTCGGTGCGCACTTTGCTCATTGCTCAAACCTACGCGCTTAGTATCTAATTGGGGCTGAAAAGAGAGAGCAATGGCTGGTCTAATTGATTTTGTGAATGTCTCAACCGATGGTTTTGAGACCTCCCCTGTTGTAGATGCACTTGCTGGCCTTCGCGCCAACGAGGCTCGCTACTTTAAGAACAAGTACGCCTTGGATTTCGTGACCAAGCCCGCAGCCGAAGCGCCCGAGCTCGTCGACTACGTAAACCGTGTGCTTGCTGAACGCGACATCAACTTTGCTTCAAAGCCACTCGAGGTTACCGATATGTTGATTGAGGGCGTGCGTTGGACCTACGTTTTCTACGAGAGCGGCCTATCGGTCAACGTGCTCTACGCGCTCGAAGACGGCGGCAAGCGTGCCGTTGGCTTCAAGTTGTCGATGGGCATGGACGTGCCGATTGAGTTGGCGAGCAAGTTCAAGTTCGTGCGCCAGAAGTCAAAGCTTGCAGGCGAGATTCGGGGTTCGTACTTCGTCATAAAGGGCAAGTACTAGTTCACGCCGTCAGGTAAAATCGTGAAAGCCCTCTAAATCGGAGTTTTCATGAAAAAAGTAATCAGTATCTTTGTCGTTCTATTCGCTGCGCTTGGCTTTGCCTCAACGCCAGCAAATGCCTCAACCCCGATTTCGCTTTGGGTAATCGACACAAATGGTCAACTCTTCTCGGTTGATTCAACGACGGGCAACTCGACGGCAGTCGGCAGCGGCACCGGAATTATTGGTTCGGCTATGGCTGGTGCACTAGACCCAGCGACCGGTTCAATCGTGGTTATGAATGACAACTGCGCGCTTTACACGGTCGATATCACAACTGGCCTCGCAACCGATCTGCATCTGGAGCTGCACGACGCGGCTAACACAGTCGGCATGGAGTGCACCACAATGACCATTGACGGCTTGGGCAAGGGTTGGGCTAGCGTCACCATGCCAGATCACACCGACCACCTTGGCAGCTTTGATGTTGCTACCGGTGTTGTTGACGTGCGCAGCGCAGCCCTGAACGACTACTACGACGCCATCTTCTTTGACCCAACAAACGGCAAGCTTTATGGCCAAAACGACTCACTTTCGACCATCTTCGAAGTAGACCAAACCACCGGTGTAGACACCAACACCAACGTTGAAACTTCGCCATACAGCTACAACATCGTCATGGACGATGCCGGCAACTACTGGGCGAACTCGTGGGACACCCTTTACAAAGGCACTGCCGGCAGCTGGAACAGCGGAACCGCAGTTGGCCCATACACGGCCACCTCAAACGTGAACTGCCTATTCACTTCGACCAACTTTTGGCCGGTGCCGGTTCAGCCACACGAACCAGGCGGCTTGCCAGATAACAAGGGCGGTTTGGCCGACACCGGATCTTCAACGCCTTGGCAGCTGTTTGCGGGAGCATTGGCCATTTTGGCCGCCGGATCTGTGCTGGTCGTTCGCCGAGTTCAGGTAAAAAACTAACGAACAAAATTATTCGCAACGTTTACCAATTCGTTAGCAAAATGTAAACGCTAACAATTTGCTCGAGGTGCCTCTGGCTGTGAGACTGACACTAACTCAGCGTTGAGTTAAATCAGAAGTCTCAGAAATCTACAAAGATCAGAAAGAGTATTCAATGAAGAAAACCTCAATCGTCTCGATGATCGCCGTAGCTGCTGTTGCAGCGATGGCCCTCACCGGATGTGCCGCATCAAGCACCGACTCAAAGCGTGCTTGTGTAATCCTTCCTGACGCCGACAGCGGAACCCGCTGGGAGCCAGGTGACCACCCAGCACTTCAGAAGGGCCTAACCGACGCCGGCTTCACCGCCGACATCCAGAACGCCCAGAGCGACGCTGGCAAGTACTCGACCATCGCAGACGCACAGCTTGCTAAGGGCTGCGCTGTAATGCTTCTAGTCGACTTCCAGGGTGCTGGTGTTGCAGTAGCGAAGAAGGCCAAGGCTGCCGGTGTTCCAGTAATCGCCTATGACCGCCCAATCGCTGGTGCTGACTACTACGTATCGTTCGACAACGGCAAGGTTGGCGAGATGGAAGGCCAGATGATCATTGACGGCCTTGCAGCTGCCAACAAGGACATCAAGACCGCAAGCATCATTTACTCGTCGGGTGACCCAACAGACGGTAACGCCGCAATGTTCTTCGATGGTGCAAAGAAGGTTCTTGACGCTGCCGGCGCCAAGGCTGCATTCACCATGGACGGAACTTGGGATGGCGCAAAGGCCGGAACCCTATTCGAGCAGGCTTTCACTGCTGTAAAGGGCAAGGTTGACGCCGTTCTAGCTCCGAACGACAACAACGCAGCATCGATCATCACGATCCTCAGCAAGAACGGCCTAACCGTTCCTGTTTCGGGTCAGGACGCATCGACCGCTGGTCTTCAGAACGTTCTTCTAGGTAAGCAGACCGCTACTGTCTACAAGCCATTCCAGCTTGAAGTCAAGGCAGCAATCGAAGTTATCAAGTCGATCGCCGCTGGCAAGAAGTACGCAACCACCATGATGAACAACGGTGTACCTTACGTTGCTCTAACTCCTGTCTCGGTCGGTCCAGACCAGGTCAAGGACGTTGTTGCAGACGGTAACGCAAAGGCAATGGACATCTGCACCGGCGCTGTCGCTGCAGCATGTACCGCTCACGGCGTAAAGTAACAAGAAACTAGCAACAAGTAGTTGAGACCTGTGTGCCAGTTCGATTAGGGCTGGCACACAGGTTTTCTAATTTGTATAGAAAGAGAACGCAATGAGCGCTCCAGTAATTCAACTAACCGGAATAACGAAAAGCTTCGGCCCGGTTGATGTTCTAAAGGGTGTGAACCTAGTGGTTAACCCGGGCAAGGTAACCGCTCTCGTTGGCGACAACGGCGCTGGAAAATCCACGCTAATCAAAGGTCTTGCCGGCGTTCAACCATACGACCAGGGAACCGTCCTTTTTGAGGGAAAAGAAGTTCACCT
Source organism: Microbacteriaceae bacterium (assembly GCA_947455435.1). Classification (GTDB taxonomy): domain Bacteria; phylum Actinomycetota; class Actinomycetes; order Actinomycetales; family Microbacteriaceae; genus Rhodoluna. The sequence continues at coordinate 11,857 of CANGNZ010000016.1, read as the reverse complement.
CACCACACCTCGACAGGCTTCTGCCTTAGGCATTGAGGTTGTTTATCAAGATCTTGCACTCTGCGAAAACCTCGACATTGTTCAAAACATGTTCTTGGGCCGCGAAGAACTTTCGCAGCTGACGCTAGACGAATCGAACATGGAATTCGCCGCTGTGAAAGCCCTTGAGAGCCTTTCGGTGAAGACAGTGAAGTCGGTTCGCCAAAAGGTTTCATCGCTCTCTGGTGGCCAACGCCAGACCGTTGCAATCGCTCGAACGGTTCTTAGAGACGCAAAGGTTGTCATTCTCGACGAACCAACCGCAGCACTCGGCGTTGCGCAAACCGAGCAGGTTCTGAACCTCGTGAGGCGCCTTGCCGATAAGGGCATCGCCGTGATCATCATCAGCCACAACCTGATTGATGTTTTCAAGGTTGCCGACGACATTGCAGTGCTGTATCTAGGCAACATGGTCGCTCAGCTCAAAACTTCAGAAACCAACCACAACGACGTCATCGGCTACATCACCGGCATCAAGGGATCAAAGGAGACCAAGTAATGTCTGAGAAACTCGCACTTAACACTGGACACGAAGGCACTACCCGCGACCAGCTAGCCTCCTACTTTTCAAGACTCAAGGCCGGCGACATGGGCCCACTGCCAGCCGTAGGCGCCGCCGTTCTCCTAATGGCTCTGTTCTCACTGCTCAGCAACGTATTTCTAACGCCAATCAACCTCACCAACCTGCTGGTGCAGTCGGCGACTCTGATCATGCTGACCTCTGCCTTGGTGTTCGTAATTTTGCTTGCCGAGATTGACCTATCGGCTGGTGTGACCTTTGGTACCGGCATGGCGATCTTCGTGAAGCTGAACCAGAGTTCACCGAACACCTGGATTCTGAATTTGCTCCTCGCATTCGTCTTCGGCTTTGCCGTTGGTTGGTTTATGGGATTCTTCGTCGCCAAGATCGGCGTGCCATCGTTCGTCATCTCGCTGGCCCTGTACCTTGCGTTCCCTGGCGTGATGTTGATTATCCTCGGCGAGGGTGGCATCCTCACCCTTCAGGTGCCAGAAGTTATGGCAATCATGAATGGAACCATGCCCCTCTGGGCTGGCTGGCTACTGCTTGCTCTTTGCCTTGCAGCAACGGCTGCAATGAGCCTGTGGGATCGCGCTCGGCGACTCAAGGCCAACCTCCCAGTGCGACCACTGCCACTTCTTGGCATGAAGCTTGGCGGAGTTGCCGTCATCGGAGCTGTGATCGTGCAGATTTGCAACATCGACAGACGCCAGGGCGGGTTACTTAGCGCCACCGACCCGAACTACCACCCGATTCAGGGCATGCCAATCGTGGTTCCTTTTGTGGTTGTGATTCTTTTCATCTGCACCTTCATGCTCGACCGCACCCGCTTCGGACGCCACCTTTACGCGGTTGGTGGAAACCCTGAGGCGGCGCGTCGAGCCGGCATCAAGGTAGCCAAGATTCGCATGACCGCCTTCATCATCTGTTCAACACTTGCGATGATTGCCGGTGTCTTCAACGTGAGTCGAATCGGCAACGTTGAATCTGGTGCCGGTAAGTCAATCGTTCTCGAAGGTGTTGCCGCAGCAGTTGTTGGTGGCGTGAGCCTCTTTGGTGGCCGCGGTCGCCTAGCCTACGCAGCGCTTGGTGCGTTCGTCATCTCGACAATCGACAACGGCCTAGGTCTATTGGGTGTTCCTGCCGGTCTCAACTTCATCATCACCGGTAGCGTTCTTCTGATCGCAGCTACCATCGATGCCCTTGCCCGCAAGCGCGCTGGTGGAACCCTGCTTCGGTAACAAACCAAAAACTAAAGGGCCTTCCAAACCGGAGGGCCCTTTAGTTTTACTATTCGGCTGAAGGAGCCGACGGCGCACCGTGCAGCTGGATGCGCCTAGGCAAGCTGTAAACCAAACCGAACGCAACCACGGCCAGGATCGCAGAAGTCAGCATCGCGCTGGTTGCTCCGGTTTTGAACTGGTTGGCAGCGTCTGCAGCCGATCGAATCTGATCTTTGTGAATCGCACCGAACAAGATCGAACCGATTACGGCAACACCAATCGCAGTTCCCATGCGCTGCATGGTTTGAACCACACCGCTTGCTGCACCAGCCTCAGAGTTTTCGACGGTTGCGACGATGAACTGAACGTTCGGTGCCAAGAAGCAACCGTTACCTGCACCGGCTACGAAGAGAGCTGGCAGCAGCATCCAGTTGTTGAGGTCAGCGATGCCAACGTTGGCAAGAATCAACCAGGTAGCGCCCAAGCCCACTGCAACCAAAGCCGCACCGATGACTAGGACCGAACGCCCCAGCTTTGCTGCCCACTTCGAGCTCTGCGAAGAAAAGATTGCCGTACCGATAGCAAACGGCAGGGTGAGTAGGCCAGACTCAAGTGCGGTATGGCCGAGACCCGCCTGCCATAGCAGCGAGAGGGTGAAGAAGATCGACGTGAATCCGGCGAAGTAGACCAGAGCCAAAATCGTTCCGAAGGTGAAGCTGCCGTGGTGAAACAACCTCGGCGGAACCAGCGCTGAGCCACCGCGCTTCGCGAAGAGCACCTGCCAAAGACCGAACATAACTAGGACGACGACTCCCCCGGCCATAGTTAGCCAAGTCCAAAGCGGCCAGCCCTCTTGTTGACCTTGAATTAGTGGAATCAAAACCATGGTTAGGGCTGCACTTAGCAGCAGCACACCCAACCAGTCCATGCGGTTCGTGCGATCTGCGTGGGCGTCACCGTTAGGCAACAGGCGGATTGCGAAAATCGCAGTTGCGATACCGATCGGAAGGTTCACCCAGAACACCGAACGCCAACCCTCGGTATCGCCGAACGCCTGAATTAGAAGACCACCAGCGATTTGGCCGAGAGCGCTCGAAATACCAATCACCGAGCCCATGATGGCAAATGCCTTGCCGCGCTCACGGCCTTGAAAAAGTAACTGGATATATGAACCGACAGCCGGCACAAAGATACCGCCAGCGAGTCCTTGAAGGACGCGCCCGACGATGATGTCGAAGTCGTTCACCGCAAAGCCGCAATACGCGCTCGCGATGGTAAACAGACCAATGCCGGTGATGAACACCCATTTGTGACCGATGCGGTCACCGATTCGACCAGAAGGAATCAGTGCCAAACCGAAGGTTAGAGCGTAACCAGAGATGACCCAAGAGAGTGTCGAATCGGTTGCATGAAGACTGTTGCGCATCGAAGGCAATGCAACGTTCACGATCGTCGCGTCGATTAGCGCCATGAACATTCCGGCGAGAATTACCGCCAGCGCAAGCCACGACTTTCTAGACGCCGGGGCAGGGTTATAGGCAGTATTCGCAGAGGTCATAGAAGAACCCAACCACTCGGCAGCGAACTAATTCCACAAATGAGGATCTCTTGAACATTTAGGTCGTTGCCGTTAGACGGGCTCTACGACGTTTAAACAAATTCCCCCGAATCTTAGACTCGGGGGAATTCGTTTTTGGATCTTAGTAGCGGCGCCTTGGACGACGCATCAGAAGAACAGCACCAGCGAAGCTGATTAGCGAGGCAAACGCCAACGGGAGCGACGAGTCAATCGAACCGGTGTCGGCCAAGCCGCCCTTGTTAGTTTCTGCTGGAGCAACACCTTCGGTTAGGCCGCCGGTTGGGCCCCACATCTCGAACTTTGTCGATGCAGCGCCTGGTGCGAACGTGGTGCCACCGTATGAGCCGGCGGTCCATTCAGCTGCGCTGATGGCGTCCCAGGTCATTAGAACTACTGTGTAGTAGCCAGGCTGAAGTGTGGTGACGAAGTAAGGCTGGTGGCCTTCCATGGTTACACCATTGCCGAGGTCTTCCATGAAGACAGCGTTGTTATAACCGAATTGGTCATTCAGGTCGTCGTTGCAACCAACGATTCCATCGTCTGGCTTGGTTGGGTCGAACGAGCTGTATACCGCAATGAATGAGTCCTGAAGCGGGTGGTAAGCCTCACCGTAAGCGCTACCTGCTGGGGTAGAACCGATTCCTCGGAAGGTGTACGAGCCCGACTTTGAGACCTTGATGTTGAGAGTTGAATAAACGTGAAGGTTGGTGTCTGAGGTTGCAACCTGGCACTCAACCTTACCGCCGAGGTTGTGCTCTGCTTGTGGGTCGTTAGGGTCGCTCGAAGGGCCAGCATTGAGCTCTTTAGCGGTTGCCGGAATAGTGACGTTCTTCGTTAGCAGTAACTCACCAGTTGGGGTGTGCTGCGCTTTGATCTCGCCAAATTGAACCAAGACACCCTGGGTGTTTACACCTGTGATGAAGCCGTAGTCACCCGGGTGCCCAACCAATGTGGTCGTGACGGGGGTTTCGACTGCTGTGCCAAAAGGGTCGCTAACAAAAGACACGCAGTTTGTCAGGTTTAGTGTCACGGTGCCACCGGTTGGTGCGTAGTAAGTAAGCGTAGGACCGTTGTTTTGTGCGTCGCAGTCAACGTTGTAGTTGACCGGAGCAGCGTTAGCCGCGGTAGGCGCGATTAGCAAAGTTGCGATTGAGACGACAGCGGCCAAAGCAATGCTACGGATTTTTGTGTTTTTCAATGTTCTCCCAATTGGTAGGTCTCTGTGAAGTCTAATCGACTTCACGCTACCCAGCATTAGGCAGACTTGAGCGCGAGCATGAACTGCCCGCCACCAGACTTGATTTCGACCTCAAAGCGAACCCCTGGTGCAAGGCGTGAAAGTCTGTCGAGAAGCCATTCGGAGGCTTCGTCTGCCTCGCGCTGGCCTGGGCAACGAGCGACGATTTCACGGCCGCCCTTGCGCTCGAGCCGCTCTACGGCTTCGAAGATCGGCGAAGGGTCAACAACAAAGAGTTCGGGAGACCAAGCGACGACGGGAGAAACCTTACCCTTCATGGTGTTGCACTGGCGGTGAGCCAGGCGCTCGATCGTCTTTGCCCCCTTCTTAGCCTTCGATGCTGCATAGCTGTCGGTGCTGGGGCCGAGATCGGAGTTTACCGAGGCGTCTGGGTCTACCGGCTGGTCGCATAGCCAGCAACGCCAACCGTCGCGCTCGCCTACTTCGTTCAAATCACTCATACAAGCAGGTTACGCGAATTAGACGGCGGCCACCCAGTCGAGCCCCAAACCAATCAGCGCTTCATCTGCTGTGAAGAAGGTGGTTCCAAATTTCGAGGACGCTTGCGCGAGAATCATGCGATCGAACGGATCGTGGCGATTTAGCTGGGGAAACCTCCGAAGTTGCATGGCAGCATCGGAATCAAATGGTTGGACTTTGACTCCGGCACTTTCAAACAGCTCGACAAGGTTTTCGGGCAAAGGAAGCCTGCCAATGGCGGCCTTCATTTCGAGTTCGGCGATTGTGATCGAAGAAATCACGGTTTGCGAGTGCGCGTTAATGGCGTTGAGGGCTTTCGCGCTCAATCGCTTGTCGCCGCTAGCCAGCCAGAAAGCTGTTTGAGAATCTAAAAAGGCCGTCTTCATGGTCAGTCTCGAAACAGCTGATTGAAATCTTTGTCAAGCTCTGCCCACGAGGTATTAGCCCACCCTTCGAACTCTTTTGCCGCAAATCCATGAACTATGGGCGTTTGAAGCTCCTCGATGCGAACCAGTTTCATAACAGGCTTACCTGCTCTGGCAATGATCACCTCTTCGCCAGCTTCGACCGCTTCGGCGAGTTTTGAGAAGTGCGTTTTGGCCTCGTGCATGTTGACTTGACGGCTCATGACCCAAAGATAGCAAACTTAGTCTAGTTAGTCCACTAATTTGTTTTTGGCCAACCACCCGGCGGCCCAACAATCAAAAGGCTCGCGAAAATCGTCGCAACCGCAGCAAAAAGAGCCAAGGCTAAGAGGGCAGGGCGGTTTAGGAACCAGCGAAACAGACGATCAAACCAAAAGGCGTCTCGCTGATCTTCGGTGACTTCTTTGCGCCAAGCGCCTTCGAGGCGTCCGCGTTTTTCAACTGAGCGTTCGAAGGGAATTGTTGCGTAGGGAACAACTGCCAAAGCAACTGCGAGGACAGTTCTACCAAGACCCCAGCGCTGATTGACACCTACAAGCGCAGAGCTTGCGCCATAGGCCAAGAAGATCAGGCCGTGAACCCCTCCGACAACCGTAAGCAAGGTTTGCGGAGCACCCACAGTCGCCTTGACTGCGAGACCGGCAAGCAGAAGTGTCCAGGTGACAGCCTCGGCAAATGCGAGAGTTTTGTAGATGCTCTTTGGCGCTTTGAATAAAGACAAGTTTTCCCCAATGGTCTTAACAAGTTTATCTTGAAGGTTTTAGGGGTAATGTGAAACTAAGTAAAGCCTTTAGGGGGCAACATGTCACGAATCATAAAATCAGCCGTAGCGATTGGCGCCGCCTTTGCCTTACTCGCAAACAGCGCTGGGGTGGCTCAAGCCGCCGGAACATCGATGACATTCAATGAGTTTCTTAGCTCGCCCGGCTACCAAGTGCTTTCGGCCGAAGGTGCATCGACGGCAAGCTTTCTTGCCAACCAAGTTGGCGTGAGAATCACCTCGGTGGCCACGGCAACCATGGCTGGCACCGAAATTTCCCACATCGAAACAGAGTTGCTATCAACAAATTCGGCCAGCAGCGTCACGCTGAAGTCCTTCGAAAACGGGGTGCAGGTTGGCGACGCCTGGGGTTCTGCTTATGCGAATGGCTATGTATTCACCCCAATCGAATCAGCGCTTCTTCGCCCAACACTAAAAAATGGCGCAGCTGCCTTGGCTCGCCTAAAGAAGGCTTCAGCCAAAACCGCCCGCATGACTCAAGCTGAGGCGGGCAGCGAATTCGTGGCCTATTCGCCTAGCGAAATTTTGGGAGGTTCAAACCTCGACCCTCTATCTTGGCTAAACGACAACACCAGCGGCTCAGACCTTTCGGCAGTTTCAGGATTGAGTTTTAGCGAGGTCACCGCTAGCCCCGACGCTAACGACAGCACGATAACCGACTACAGCTTCACCGCAACAATCCCCGCCAGTGGGCTTTTGCCGATCACAGATGTTGATTTTGTTATTCGCTACAGCCAGGCTCACGTTTTCTTGGACGAGTCAATTTCGATGACTGTTGGCACCATCGCGATTGCCGACACAACGACGCTAGAGGCAGTCTCACAACTAGCCTTGCCAACAACCTGGCAAGACAACTCGGTTGACTGGGCGAGCCTAGTTTCAATGGGCAAGCGAATTAGCGCCGAAAAGGCGCTAGCCGGCAAAGCCAAAGCAATCGCAGCAAAGGCAGCGACTCTCGCCAAGGCAGCTAAAAAGACTCTAGTCGGGGCTCACCTAACCGCCGCCGCCAAGGCGCTCAAATATGCAGTTACCGCGGTAAAGAACGGAGTCAAGCTGACCACAAAGTATCAGGGTCAGACAGGTAGCGTCTGCGTTACTGCCGTCAAGGGCAAGGCAGTTACAGCAACCTGCTAAATGCGCGGCCGCAGGGTTACGTTTGGTAATTCTGGAGCCGGAATCCAGCCGCCGACATCGTCAACCACTTCACCGAATCGCTCATGGCGAGCGTTCCAGGTTTCACGCATCTCGATGATTTCTTCTGAGGTGCGAGCAATGAAGTTCCACCACATCACAATCGGCTCATCAAACGGTTCGCCGCCAATCAGCAGCAACTTCGAATCGCCAGAAACTTCTAGGGCTTGTTCCCCGGTTGGTAAGAAAATGAGTTGATCTTTTTCTAACTGCTCCCCATTTATGAGGGGTGAGCCTTCTATTACCAGGACGCCGTGCTCCCAACCCTTGTTGATAGGCAAGGTAACCGAACCAGTGACTCTGAGCTCCGCGCCAACTAAGGGTGAAAACACCTTGGCGGGCGATTCGACTCCACCTAGTGAACCGATGAATACGATTGCCTCAAGCCCCTGCAAGGCGAATGTCGGCGGCTCCCCCACGTGTTCAAAACTTGGCTCCATGTTTCTAACCGATTCGGGCAAGGCAACCCAGAGCTGCACCGAATGTAGCGAACTAGGGCCAACCAAAGACATTTCGCTGTGGGCGATGCCTCGCCCTGCGGTCATCAGGTTCAACTGCCCCGGCTCGATGAGTTGCTTCGAACCAATGCTGTCGCGATGATCAACCTTGCCGGCAAAAGGCCAGGTAACGGTTTGCAGGCCGGTGTGTGGGTGAGCAGCCACGACCATGCCGTCAACCTGAGCGGTTGGCCCAAAGTGATCTAAGAAAACCCAAGCACCGATGCGCCTCAGGTGTGCGTGAGGCAGGTTGCGCTTGATATCGATCTCGGTGCGCGTAGTCAGCTTCACGATACGCGGGTCGATGATCAAAGCCATTGCTTAGGCTTTGCGCGGGAACCAGGGAATCAGTGCACTGACTCGTTTTTGGTAGGTCTTGTATTCGGGGTACTTGCCAGCTGAGATCTGCTCGGTGAAGCGAAGGCTGCCAGCAAATAGTGCGCTCAGCACGATAGCGCCGACGATTGTCCAGTGCAGTGGCTGGCCCAGAGCGGTTGCCGCCCAGAAGTAAAGCACCCACCACTGCGCCTGCTCGGCGAAGAAGTTTGGGTGACGGCTTACAGAGAAAAGACCCTTGTCGAGAAAGCCGGTGGCCTTGCCTGCCTTCTTTGCTTTGTGAAAGTTCCACTGCTGTTGGTCGGCAATAGTTTCGAAGGCTAGCAGACCCAGAAACAGGGCGGCCCAGGCATAGTCGCTGAACTCGTTGCCCACAGGGGCATAGTAAGCGGGAATCGTGATGGCTAGGAGCAAGAAGTTCTGGAAGATCACGATGAAGAAGATGTTGAAGATTTGGTAGAGAACCGGGCTCATCTTTTCGCGGAGAATGGCCCAACGGTAATCTTCGCCGCCCTTGGCATAGCCGCCTTTGCGGGCAAAGTTGAAGGTGAGTCTCGATCCCCACAAAGTTGCGACTACGGCCATCAGAATGTGGCGCGTGTCCATGCTGTTGGCAGCAAAAATCCAGAGGTAGACAAAAGGTACAATCGACCAGATGCGGTCAACCCAGGAGTACTCCTTGGTGATCACAGACGTGAGCCAAGTTGCGAAACAGACTACTGAACAAGCGATTGTTGCGATTAGGAGACTCGACATTGGGTTACCTTTCCGTGCAAAAGCCTATAAGGACGAAGTCAGTTTTTAGCTTTAAATTGGCGTTTCAAGAATTCGTTTAGAAACGCGTAAATAATGATCAGCGCCAACAAAATTAGCAAGACGACCGGGGAGATGGCACTCAGCCCGAGCCATGACCCGAAAGCCGTATAGGGAATGATCACAACAAGAACGGCTAAGGCGAGAGTTGAAATCATAAGACCCCGGCTCGGGCGACTCTTGTAAAACGGGCGAGCAGTTCGGAGCACAATCATTACTGTGAGCTCCGTGAGAGTTGATTCGACAAACCAGCCGCTTTGAACCTGCGACTCCCCTGCCTTGAAGCCCCAGATAAGAATTGCAAACGTAGCCATATCGAAAACCGAACTCAAAAGGCCGAAGCGAATCATGTAATTTCTTAGTTCTTTAATGTTCCAGATCTGAGCTTTATCGATCTGTTCGGGGTCGACATTGTCGTTAGCAATAGTGAGGTCCGGGAAGTCGCTCATGAAATTGAGAAGCAAAATCTGAGCGGGCAGAAGCGGCAAGAAGGTGAGAAAGGTGGAGGCGATAGCCATCGAAAGCACATTGCCAAAGGCGGCACTTAGGCCGACTTTTATGTATTTCATGGTGTTTACGAATATTTTGCGACCAAGTTTCACCCCGTCCACCACCACCTCGAGGCTTCGATCAAGCAACACAATCGCCGCCGCGTTTTTTGCTACCTCAACAGCAGTCTCTACCGAAATGCCAACATCAGCAGCTTTGATGGCGGCGCTGTCGTTAATACCATCACCCGAATAACCAACCACGTGCCCCATTGCTCTTAGCCGAACCACGATTCTCTCTTTTTGCAGTGGGTCAACCTGAGCGAAAACCTTGCAGGTAGTCAAGGCTTTTTCGAGTTGCGCGTCGGTCAGTTTTTCTATCTCCGCACCAACCAGCACTCCGTTTGAGGCCAAACCAGCCTGTGCGGCAATCGCTCCGGCAACCAAGGGGTTGTCGCCGGTTATCAAGTAGAGCTCGATGCCAAGATTTTGAAGTTCTAGAACAGTCTGTTTTGCATCAACTTTAAGTGGGTCTGCGAAGATCAGGAGGCCGTCGAGGTTAAGTGAAGACTCGTCGCTCACACGCAATTCACCCTTGAAAGGTTTGCTGGCGACCGCGAGCACCCGGTTGCCCTCCTTAGACAGCGATTCGTAGAGCGCTTGCACGGAGGATTTTGCCTCGGCAAGCTTGACCATTTCGCCTGCAACCGTGGCAGTCGACACAACGGCCATCACGCTGTCAAACGCGCCCTTTGTAATCAGCAATCCGTTGTCGGTTGCGACACTTAGGAGGCGTCGTTCGAAATCGTATGGCAACTGGCTAACCAGTTTGACATCTGATTTGAGGCTTTGTGCGGCGGCAATAAGGCAATCATCAATAGGGTTGCTGAACCCAGTTTGAAGGCTTGCGTTTAGATACGCGAGCCGCAGCACTCCATCGTCTGATTTGCCACTTAGACCGATTGCCTTTACCAACTCAACCTGCCCGACAGTGAGTGTGCCCGTCTTGTCTGTGCAGAATGCGGTCATAGAGCCGAAGTCTTCTATTACGTCCAGTCGTTTAACCAATACTTTTTGCTTGGCCAGCAACTTTGCTCCGGTGGAAAGCGATACGCCAACGATTGCGGGCAAAAGCTGTGGTGTGAGCCCAACGGCGAGCGCGAGCGAGAAAAGCAACGCTTCGATTAGGGGTCGATGAAGAACCACGTTCACGACGAAGATTAAGACAACAAGAGCCATCATCGACCTAGCCAACAGCATTCCGAAGCGCTTGACCCCGAGTTCAAAGCCAGTCACCGGATCAACCGAAGCAAGTGTGGCACCGAGCTTTCCGAAAACCGTTTGGGCACCGATGTTGGTTACCTTTGCGACACCCGAGCCACTCACCAGATGAGTGCCCAGAAAAAGCTGCCCGTTCAGCTTCTCTGAAGGAAAACTTTCACCTGTTAGAGCGGATTCATCGACAAGCATGGCCTGAGATTCGATGATTTCTAAATCAGCCGGCACAGTATCGCCGGTCGTTAGCACGACGACGTCGCCAACCACAAGTTCACTTTGAGGCAACCGCACAGGCGAGCCGTCTCGGTAAACCATGCAGGTTGCTTCGATTCGCGACCTAAGGGAGTCCATGATTTTTCCGGCTCGACGTTCTTGAAAGAACCCTAGGAGGGTGCTTGGTACGAGAATGCAGAGAATAATTGCCCCATCTGCAACGTCGCCGACAACTATCGAGATTATCGAAGCAAAAAATAGGATCAAGATAATCGGGCTAGCGAATTGCCTTAGAAGAGCTCTGGCAACCGAATCTCTGGCTTTTGGCGCCACCACGTTAGGGCCAGAAGTCTTTTGCAATGCAGCTGCTGCCGTTGAACTCAAACCATAACTACTCATGTCTTGAGCCTAGACTTAGGTTCATGCCTCAGCAAAGCCGCCATTGGGTAGTCAGCTACATCGCCGCCGGACTCATCTGGGGTGCGTCCTTTCTATTTATCGCTGTTGGCGCGACAGCGTTGCCAGCCTTCGGCGTTGCGTTTGTTCGACTGCTAATTGGCGCGGTAACCCTTTTTGTGATCATCAAGGTGAAGGGCTACAAGATTCCCACTGACCTAGACACCTGGCTGAAGTTTTTGGGCGGTGGCGCTTTTATGAGCGCAATCCCTTTCACCCTTTTTGCCTATGCAGAAACTCACGTGACTTCGGCTCTTGCGGGAATCGTCAACTCGACGACTCCGATTGCTACCGTTTTGGC
>CANGNZ010000015.1 GCA_947455435.1 Microbacteriaceae bacterium | reverse complement strand
GGCGATTGCGTCGGCAAGGGCCACGTATGCGCCGGTGATTGCTGCTGTGCGAGTCCCGCCGTCAGCCTGCAAAACATCGCAGTCGATGACGATGGTGTTTTCGCCCAAGCCCTTGACGTCAACGATTGCTCGAAGGCTGCGACCAATCAGGCGTGAAATCTCGTGGGTGCGGCCGCCCTGCTTGCCTTTTACAGCCTCGCGGTCGCTGCGAGTGTGGGTTGCACGCGGAAGCATTGAATATTCGGCGGTTACCCAGCCCTCGCCCGAACCGGTCTTCCAGCGAGGAACACCGGAGGTGAATGATGCCGTGCAAAGAACCTTGGTCGAACCGAACGTGATCAACGCGCTACCTTCAGCGTGTTCGCTCCAACCGCGTTCGATGGTTACCTTGCGAAGCTGGTCTGCGGTGCGTCCGTCTACACGGGTCATGTTTCTCCTTGGGTTTAGAGGCTCTCGACCGAGTTGACCTCGGGGCCGAGAAAACGACGAGCGAGACGCCCGAACGAAGATGTTTCACCGGTTGCCTGAAACCGGTAGGTGGGTTTTTCGCTGGAATCGCGAAGGATGTTGTGAGCGACTAGCGTTCGGTAAACATCTTTCGCGGTTTCTTCGGCACTAGAAACCAAGGTGACGTCTTCACCCATTACGTAGGAGATTGCGCCGGTAAGCAGCGGGTAGTGGGTGCAGCCGAGAACCAAGGTGTCTACCCCCGCGGCTTTGATTGGTGCCAGGTATTCCTCGGCAGCCTTGAGCAGTTCTGGGCCAGAGGTGACCCCGCGTTCGACGAACTCCACAAAACGCGGGCAAGCAGCCGACTCAATTTGCACATCGACGGCTGCCGCAAAGGCGTCGTCGTAGGCTCTCGAAGTGACTGTCGCGTTGGTGCCGATCACGCCGATCTTGTGGTTTCTGGTGGCGGCAACGGCTCTGCGCACTGCCGGCTGAATAACTTCGACCACCGGGATTCCGCGGCCGGCGGTGTAGCGTTCGCGGGCGTCGCGAAGCACGGCAGCCGAGGCTGAGTTGCAGGCTATGACGAGTAGTTTGACGCCTTCATCGACGAGTCGATCCATCACTGCGAGAGCCAGCTCACGCACCTCAGGAATGCTCTTTGGCCCGTATGGGCTATTGGCTGTGTCGCCAACGTAAATGATGCTCTCGTTTGGCAATTGGTCGATTATTGCGCGAGCAACGGTGAGTCCACCGACTCCCGAGTCAAAAATGCCAATTGGCGCGTCATTCACGGGGATCAGTTTATTCTTTGCCGTCTTGAGGTTCGCGGAGGCCGTCGTAAATCTCTTGACACTCCGGGCAGACCGGGAACTTTTGCGGGTCACGGTTAGGCACCCAAACCTTGCCGCAAAGTGCGATGACTGGGGTTCCCATCACAGCCGATTCGACGATTTTTTCTTTGCGCACGTAGTGCGAGTAACGTTCGTGGTCTCCAGGTTCGACCTGCTCAACCGTTACTTCTTCGAGGAGGCTGCCGGTTTGCTCGCTCACTTTGCCGCCTTGCGTACTGCCTCTGCGACTCGAGCTGTGACGTCTGGGTGAAAAACGCTCGGCACGATGTAGCTGGCGTTTAGCTCGCCTGGTTCAACACAGGCTGCCAAAGCAGTTGCGGCAGCGAGCAACATCTTTTCGGTGATCACGTTCGAACCGGCGTCAAGCAAACCCCTGAAGAAGCCAGGGAAGGCCAGGACGTTGTTGATCTGGTTCGGAAAATCGCTCCGACCGGTAGCCACTACGGCGGCGTATTTTGCCGCGAGACTCGGCTCGATTTCGGGGTTCGGGTTTGCCAGCGCAAATACGATGGCACCGGCCGCCATCTTGGCGATGTCGTGTTCGTCGAGCAGGTTGCCCGCCGAAACACCGATAAATACGTCTGCACCAACAATGGCCTCTTTTAGAATGCCCGAAAATTTTGCCTCGTTGGTGTGTTCGGCAACCCATTCGAGTGTGCTGCCTGGCTCGATGTCTTCTCGGCCTTCAACAACCACGCCACGCTGGTCGGCAATGGTTGCATGCTTGATTCCGGCAGCAAAAAGCAGCTTCAGAACCGCGGTTCCGGCGGCTCCCGCACCAGACATAACAAGCTTTACCTCGCCGATGTCTTTGCCAACAACCTTTAGCGCGTTGCGAAGTGCTGCGACAACCACAATTGCCGTTCCGTGCTGGTCATCATGGAACACCGGGATGTCTAGTTCTTCGCGAAGCCTAGCCTCAATTTCAAAGCAGCGCGGAGCCGAAATGTCTTCGAGGTTAATGCCGGCAAAGCCGGGTGCGATCGCCTTTACGGTTCGAACGATTTCGTCGGTGTCTTGGGTGTCGAGGCAAATCGGGAACGCATCGATGTCGGCGAAACGCTTGAAAAGCGCTGCCTTACCCTCCATTACCGGCAGTGCAGCGAGCGGGCCGATATTGCCGAGACCCAGAACCGCAGAACCATCGGTCACGACGGCAATCGTGTTTCGCTTGATGGTGAGGCGGCGAGCGTCGCTCGGGTCTTTGACGATGGCCTCGCAGATGCGGGCAACGCCAGGTGTGTAAATAAGCGAAAGGTCATCGCGGTTGCGAATCGGCAACTTTGACTCAATGGTCAACTTGCCGCCGAGGTGGGCGAGAAACGTGCGGTCTGAAACCTTGCCGACAACAACGCCTTGAATACCCTTTAGGCGATCGACGATGTCTTCGGCATGCTCCGAGTTGCGAGTCGCGCAGGTTACGTCAACGCGCACGCGGTCTGAATCGGAATGATTTACGTCGAGTGCGGTGACGATACCGCCCGAGGCCTCGATTGCGCTCGTCAGCTCGCTAACCGTAGTTGGCTTAGCCGGCGCCTCGAGGCGCATGGTAATTGAATACTGAACCGAAGGCGCCGTTGACATGTGTTCAGTCTGCCAGAGTTGGGGCTACTTTGCGTTAGCGGCGTCGCCGAGCGTCACGTTGAGAGTCAGCTGTTGACCACCGCGAACCACCACTAGCGTCGCCTGGGCTTTGGCCTTTTCGAGCCGCACTGCTGCGGTTAGGTCAGAAGCAGAGGTGATTTCGAGCCCGTTGAACTTGATTACGACGTCACCCACCTTGACTCCGCCCTTTTCGGCAGCGCCACCGGCAGTGAGTTTTTCAACCTTTGCCCCGTCAGAGAAAGCCGCACTCGAGGTGCTCGACACGGCATCGCTTACCAACGCACCTAGCAAACCGTGGCTCGCCTTACCCGATTTGATCAGTTCGTCTGAGATTCGTTTGGCGATGTTTGAAGGAATCGAAAAGCCAACACCGATGCTTCCGGACTGAGTGCCTGCGGTGTTGCTGCTTGCGGTAGCGATAGCCACGTTGATACCGATCAATTGACCTTTGGAGTTGAGGAGTGCTCCACCCGAGTTTCCAGGGTTGATTGCGGCATCGGTTTGCAATACGCGCAAGCTAACCGGCGCGGCACCCGAACCGTTCCAGAGCTGAAGCGAACCATCTGGCACAGCCGACGAAGCGACCTGAATGGTGCGATTTAGGGCCGAAAGAATTCCCGTGGTCACCGACTCTTCGAGTCCTAGCGGCGCACCAATAGCCACCACATTGTCTCCGACATTTACCTTCGACGAGTCCGCGAATTCGATTGGAGTGAAGATTCCGGTTGCCTTGATGACGGCAAGGTCATTGGTTGGGTCGATGCCAACCACAGTTGCCGGCGAAACAGCGCCGTCACTTGTTTTGATCTCAATCGAGACCTTGTTGGTTTCGCCGTCGAGGGTTACTACGTGAGCGTTTGTCAGGATTAGGCCGTCTGCGGTCAGGACTACTCCGCTACCACTGCCCCCAGACTTGGCCGAGCCAACCGAAACAGTTACCACCGAGGGCAGAGCCTTGGCCGCAACACCGGTAACCCAGTTAACCGATTCTGTGTTGTTTACCACAACAGTCGAGTTGTGCCCTAACAACGAAACAGTTGCGGCAGAAGCGCCACCTGCGACTACACCCGCGATAACGGCGGCGAGGATGGTCGTTGAAAGACGCTTACGCGGCTTTGGGGCAGCCGTTGCAGCCGGTGGCTGGTAGGCAAAGGTGAACTGGCGATTTTCGTTATCGATTGACACTTGAAACCTTTCGATCCTCGGTTGGGGAACTCAATTAGTTTAAGTATTGAATCTGGGAGAGCGCTGAGAATTAGCAGCCCTTACGCTGAGAGCCGAAGCAGTCGAAAAGAACCAAGAGTGCCTGCCCCATTGATTGCTTGGGTGGCTCGACCGACACCTTGAAGGTTAGGTAATTCGTTTGCAGTGAGATTCCCCTCGGGTCAAGAATCCATCTTGTTGTGCCGACAAAGCGAAACTTGACGCCGTAGTAGACGAGCGCCTGAACCCTAAAAGTGCCTGGGGCTTTGAATTTGTGAACTGGATTGACAGCCACTCCCCTAGCCCCGTCACCAAAATTCCAACTCGTCCGGGTTGGCGTGAAGCGCACAATCGCTAACCGACCAAGCAAAGTGTTTTTGCGCTGGTGGGCTGCCGCCGAGGTTTGAACAGAAAAAACTTGCCCAATAGCCAGTTCGTGAGGCGACAACGTGAAAGCCTTCGGCTTGAGCGGCGTGACCACAAACGAGTTTGGCTTGGCTGGCGTCGTGGTCTTCTTTACAGGCGAAACCACAGGCTTGCCGACCACCGGTGGCCACCAGTATTCGGCGCATATCGTTACCTGATCACCGGATACGTGTGACCCATAGTGCAGCCGATCGGTGGCACCGCGGTTGTCGCAACTCATTGCCTGGGCGTGTTGAGAACCCTGGATTGCGAAAAGAATCGCCATGCAGGCTGCCGCAAATATTCGGTTCATGGCAGCAATGTATTCGACTCGCGTAAAGCCAAAAAGATTTCTCCACATAAAGCGAAAAACCGGCCTCGTAAGAGACCGGTTTTTCAATTGGTTGCGGAGGCAGGATTTGAACCTACGACCTCCGGGTTATGAGCCCGGCGAGCTACCGAACTGCTCCACCCCGCGTCGGTAGAGTCAGTTTAGCACGAAAAGACGTTACTTACCAGACGCCGCCAAAGCCGCATCGATTGCAGCCTTCAACTTGGCCTCAGCCTTGCCGTAAGCAGCCCAGTCTCCGGCAGCCAACGCAGCGGCTTTATCTGCCATGGCAGCCTTCGCGGCGTTCAATGCGGCCACAAGTGCCGCGTTGGCCGTGCCCGGCTTTGGTGGTGTGACTATCGGGCCAGCGCCGCTCGAACCGCCAAACAGCGAGGTAAGTGCGCCATCAAGGGTGTCCTCGAATGCGATCTTGTCGCCGAAGGCAACAAGCACCTTCTTCAAAAGCGGGAACGATGTTTCACCCGTTGACTTGATGTAGACCGGCTGAACATAGAGCAGACCGCCACCAACAGGCAGGGTCAAGAGGTTGCCATTGAGCACCTTGGTAGAACCTTGGCTCAAAAGGTTTAAGAGGCGAGAAACATCCGGGTCAACGCTGAACGAGTTTTGCACCTGGCCAGGGCCCGGCACGATGGTGTCGCTCGGGAGCTGCAGCAAACGAAGTTTTCCGTAGCCAGACGACTTCTCGCCAGCCTTCGCTCCCGCGTCTGAGTTCACCATCAGGTAACCCGTTAAGACGTTTCGAGAAGACTCGCCAGTCGAGCGCGGAATGAAGGTCGAGTAGAGCGAGAAGCTTGGGGTCTTCTGCCCAGGAGCTTGCATCGTCATGTAGTAAGGCGGTTGGTATGAAGAACCGTTGGTGAAGGTTGGGTCGTTTGGCGTCATCCACGCGTCCTGTTGCGAGTAGAACGCTCCGGGGTCACTGACGTGGTACTGCCCTAGAATCCCGCGCTGAACCTTGAAAAGGTCAGCTGGGTAGCGAACGTGAGCCATAAGCTGGGCAGACATTTTGCTGACCGGCAGGATCGTGTTCGGGAACACCTTCTGCCAGGTTTTCAAAATCGGGTCCTTGGTGTCCCATGCGTAAAGCTTCACGCTGCCGTCGTAGGCATCCACCGTCGCCTTGACCGAGTTGCGGACGTAGTTGATGTCTGAGCCATCAAAAGCACCCTGCGAATCCGTGATCGCCGTACCGAGGTTCTCGGCACGCGAGTAAGGGTAACGGCTCGAGGTTGTGTAGCCGTCGATAATCCACTGCACGCGGCCATCTACAACGGCTGGGTACGGGTCGGAGTCGAGCGTTAGGTAAGGCGCAACCGCTGCAACTCGGGCGGCCGGGTCACGGTTGTAGAGAATCTGAGAAGAGTTGTTGATCGAGTCGCTGAGCAAAAGCTGTTCGCTGCCGAACTTAATCGCGTAAGCGAGACGGGTGTACATGTTGTCGAGCTTCGGGCCACCGTTGCCCTTGAAGGTCGTGTAGGTCTGTTCGGCGCCGTCCTTACCGCCCGGGTAGTCGAGTTCCTTCGGGCTAGCGCCGGCCGGTGAACCGACAATCGAATACTCTGGCGACTTTTCACCAAAGTAAATTCGTGGCTCGTAGGTTCCGAGGTTGCCGGTTGAGGGGATGCCAGACTGCAAAAACTTTGGCTGGCCATCGGTGGTGCGCTGGTTGCCGTACGCCGCCACGATGCCGTAGCCATGGGTGTAAACAAGCGTGTTATTGAACCAGGACTGCGAGGTTCCGAGTCCGCTCTGGTTTAGTTCGCGAACCGCGAGAACCGTGTCTTGGGTCTTGCCATCAATCAGGTATCGGTCAACGTCCAAGATGTTTTCGAAGCCGTAATACTGGCGGTACTGCTCAAGCTGCCTGAACGATTCACTCACCAGCGAAGGGTCAATGATGCGAATGTTGGCCGTGGTGTCTGCGTCTTTGCGCAGGTCGGCAGCGGTTGCGGTGGTCTTGGCGTTGTATGCAATCGTCTCAACATTGTCGAGCCCGTAGGCCAGGCGAGTCGCCTCAATGTTGCGCTTGATGAACTCCGACTCGAGGGTTCGCTCGTTTGGCACGACCTGGAAGCTTTGAACCGCCCAAGGGTATACGCCCTGCAAAAGCAAGCCGGAGACGATCATCAAGGACGTGCCGATAATCGGCAAGCGCCAACGACCGACAAAAGCCGAAAGAACAAAAAGTATTGCCACCGCACCGGCAATCAGAGCCATGATTTGGAGGCCTGGAATCGAGGCATTTACGTCTGAGTACGTTGCTCCCGTGTAAAGACCAGAAGGGCTGGTCATGGTTTGAAACTGGTCAAGCCATATATCGAAGCCGAGAGCTACAAAAAAGAGCGCAAGATTCACGCCAATCTGAATCTGGGCACCTTTAGAAATTGTCGAGTTGCGGCCGTTGAACTTGATCGCCCCGTTGTATAGGTGCATCACCAACACCAAGAAGCTGCTGATGCCAAACACGGACGTAATGAAGACCAGCGAAGCCGAAAGGAAAGGAAGCGTGAAAAGGTAGAAGCCCGCATCCATGTGAAATTGTGGGTCAAGGTTGCCGGTCGGGGTGGCATTCAAGAAAAGCAGCGCGTCTTGCCAGTTCGGGGCAGAGAGGGCGCCGGCGAAAATGCCGAGGGCCACAGGCACGACAATTAGAAGACCTTTGCGGGCCTTCTCTAGACCCTCACGGTATGGCGCGAACGGGTCGCGGTCACCTAGGCGAGTGTAAATCGGTCGCAGCTTGTTGGTAACAAAAAGGTTCGCTCCCACTACGACGACCATCGTGGCGAAGGCGGCTAAGAATAGCGAGGTTTGCGACCCAATCTCGGTGAAGAAGACCTGCGAAAAGCCGAGCTGTTTGTACCAGAGCGTGTCGGTGTAAAAGCCCGTCGACGAAACAAAAATTACGCCTAACACCAACAGAATCAGTGCCGAAATGCGAGCTGGTTTCATGCGCTTAGCTTTAGTCGTTTTGGTCATGGTTTCCTCTACTTCGAGCAAGTGGCGAAGCCACTCAGGCTTGATTCGGTTTGAAGCGCAGTTAGCAGTTCAACGGCGCGCTTCAGTGTCTTTATTCGATAAACCTTTAGTCCGCTAGGCACCTTGCCCACCGTTTCAGTGCAGTTGTCACTCGGGGCTAGAAAAACTTTCGCCCCAGCGTTTCGTGCCGCGTACATCTTTTGCACGATCCCACCGATGGGTCCAACCTGCCCCGATGGGTCAATTGTTCCCGTGCCGGCGACGTGATTCTTAGCGAGCAGCGCACCTGGCGTCAACCTGTCAATCATTCCAATGGCGAACATTGTGCCCGCACTCGGGCCGCCAACATCGCCAAGGTCTACATCGATCTTGAACGGGAATTCATACTTGTAGTCAACATAGACGCCAATGTAAAAGTCGCCTTTCACTTTTCGAGGAGTGACTTCGACGATTTTCGAGACACCCTTATGAGTGATCCCAACCTTCAGCGGGCTCTTTTGATCCCAGCTCATCACGTGACTTCTGAGAGCATCGGCATTAGCAACCGCAAAACCGTTGACCGAGTTGATGTAATCACCCGGGGTGATGATTCCGGTGGCAGCGCTGTCGGTCATCATCGAGACCACGTAAACCCTTGAGGCATATTTGATGCCGAGATAATTCATTGCAGCGGCCTGTGCGTCCTGCTGCGAAGCCTGCATCATTGCCGCGTCTTCTGCATAAACCTGCGAGGTTTTCACGCCCGGTGGGTAGGCAATGTTGATCGGGATTACCGATTTCGATGCGTCCATGCTGGCTTGCCAAACCTGAAACCAGGTTGGTTCGTCGCCGGGTTGGCCAACTTCTTGCACTGTCAAAGCATCGAGTTCGCCACTGACCGGATACGTTTTGGCATCGTGGACAATGATGACTGGCTTGCCGCCAGTTTCGCCAAGAACATTGAAGGTTGGGCCAGGTTCATCGATCACATAGGGCGCCCGACCGATAAAAAGAAAGCCAAGGCTAGCCAAGAGAACTAAAGCACCAAGTGCCGCAATGATTCGACGCAAAGAGCCAACCCCTAACGATTAAGTATTCAAAGCCTATGCCACGCTATCGGCGAACATCGGAGCGTGCGGTGCTGCATTCGCGTTAACCTAAAGGCGTGAGCGAAGAAAACTTTGATCCAGAGGCCATGGCCGAATTTTTGCGCGAGCTGTTGTCGCAGCAGAACGGTTTAGAACCTGAGCAACTTGCCGCGGCCGCAGGTTTGGCAAACGATCCAAAGGCTCTTGCGGAGTTGATGCGACAACTTCAGCACTCTCTTGCCGCAACGTCTAAGGACGTCGTCAACGGCGTCAACTGGAAGCTTGCGATTGAGCAGTCGAGAAAATTCGCTGCCGATGGAGCGTTTGCGATCAGCGAACCCGACCGGGCGGCACTTGCCGGAGCTATTTCTATCGCCGGACTTTGGCTCGATGAAGCAACCGTACTCCCCCAGCTGACAACCACGCCGAAACTCATCACTCGCGAACTTTGGGTTGGCGACGCTCTGCCGCTGTTTCAGGAGCTGAGCGAACCAATCGCATCTCGAATGGCCGAAGCTCTAACCGAAAACCTGGAACAAAACCTGCCAGAAGAACTTTCTGGCATGCTCGCGGGCGCTGGCGGAATGTTGCGTTCGGCGGGCGGCACGATTTTTGCAATGCAACTCGGCCAAACCCTCGGCAAGCTTTCTCGCGAGGTCCTCACCGGCGGAGACTTGGGGTTGCCTTTCTTCACGGAACAGCGCGCGGTGTTTGTTCCGCAAAACATCAATGAGTACTCAAAAGACCTAGAAATACCTAAAGATCAGTTGCTGATTTTCTTGAGCATTCGCGAGCTAGCCCATGCCCGCCTGTTCAAGCAAAGCAAATGGTTGCGAGACAGCGTGGTTAGCCAGATCATCAACTATGCCTCTGGCATCACCATCGATGCGGAGCGCATGAGCGAACTGGCCGAAGGTTTTGACTTCAACGACCAAGATCGCCTTCGCGAAGCCCTCGGTAATGGTGAACTCCTTTCGGAGCGGACCGAAGACCAAAAACGGGCGCTCGCAAACATCGAAACGACCCTCGCACTTATCGAGGGTTGGGTTGAAGCGGTCGCCGATGAGGCGTCCAAACGTTTGCCTTCGTCGGCGACACTCGGTGAGATTCAGCGACGCAGGCGGGCGAGTGCCAGCCCGGCTCAGGCGACGTTCTCTACCCTGCTCGGCCTCGAACTAAGGCCGAAGCGCATTCGCGAAGCAGCGGCAATGTGGCACGCGGTTACCGCTGCTGTTGGTGCGCAGAAACGTGACGCCCTGTGGGATCACCCCGACCTAATGCCAACCAGCGCAGACATCGATAACCCGAGCGGATTGATTTCGAAACTTCGCGATAACCACGACGACGCCATGGACGCTGAGCTGCGCAAACTTCTCGACTAAGGCTGTGGAGAGCCTCACGGCTAATTGGAAGTTCTTGGCAGACTACAGCGATGACCGTTCGCATCAACCCTTCACGAATCCTGCTTTGGCGTAGCCCAACCGAATTGCAGCTCGGCGTTGAAGACCCGCTCGTGCTTCAAGACGTGACGGCCGAGCAGGAGCGCCTACTCGCATTACTTGAACGCGGCATGGCAGATGACTCAGTAGCACCCGAAGACCAAAACCTCATAGCCCGGCTCGGCCCTGCGTTATTGGCGCAAAGCTCCGTCACCAAACCCCAACTGAGTGGTGAGTTCGTGCGAGGCGCATTCGCCGAGCTGATCCGGGCGAGTTACATAACAAACCGTGACGGGATCGCTGTACTTGAGCAGCGAGCGAAAGTTGGTATCCACATCGATTCGCTCGGCAAAGGCGGGCTGTTACTTGCCTTGGGTTTAGCAGCCGCCGGCATTGGGCGTATCTATACGAGTGATGACTCCAAGGTTGGTGAGCATGACTTGGGCCCACTCGGGTACCCAACCGACTACCTCAACCAAAACCGTGTTGCCGCCCTCGTCGAATTGTTGCGACTGCGACCTGGCAGCACAATCGTGCAGCTATTTGAAGGCTTAACGCCGGCTAAACGCCGCCACTCTCTTCGCGTGATTACAGGGCAAAACGCGCTAATGCCTTCGACATACCGAACGCTGGTTGAACAAAAGGTGCCGCATATTGCTGTGTTGTTTGGCAGCGATTGGGTTTCGATTAGCCCGAGGATCCTGGGTAAACCCTGCCTCGGCTGCCTCGAACGGCACCGAACCGAGGCAGAGCCACTCTGGTCAGCATTGGCATCACAACTTGTCGGAAGAGCGGACTACCTCGAGGACGCACGAAGCGCTCTGTTCGCTGCCTCGATTGCGATTGGAGAGATTATTCGCGCGGTCGACACCCCGACAGTTGAAGCCGAGTTTGTCGGGCAGCGCCTGAGGGTTTCAACCGGTTTAGTTGAGCGATGGAGCTGGCAAGCGCACCCCGATTGCGAATGCGCCTAGCTTGCACCTTGAATTTGGCTAAAAAAGCGTGATTGCTGCCCAGGTTTGTTCCACGACAACCAAAGCTGAGTCTTTGCACGAGTGATACCGACGTAAAACAGTCGACGCTCCTCTGCGATCTCTAGCTCCGATTTGGCGTAGGTGATTGGCAGGTAACCCTCGCTCAATCCGATCAAGTAAACCTCGCTCCACTCGAGGCCTTTGGCCGCGTGGATGGTTGAGAGAGTCACAGCGCTTCGCAGCGGTTCGTGCTGCGAACGTTGACGTTCGTCCAGTTCGTTTGCGTAATCTGCGAGGGTCGCTGTTGAGGGCATGTCGTCAACAATCAAAACCAACGCATTCAAAGACTCCCAGCGATCGCGGCCAGCGCCGGCAGCCTCCGGCTCGGCAGACGACCAACCGAGTGAGCGAAGAATGTCACTAACCGTCTGAAACAAAGGTTTATCGGTTTCGATAGCAACCTCAGAGCGAATCGCCCGAATGGCATTTTGCACCTCAGGTCGATTAAAGAAACGTTCGCCGCCACGAACCTGGACGTCGACACCTTGCTCGGCGAGGGCGTTCTCGAGCGCCTCAGACTGCCCGTTGACTCGGTAAAGTACGGCGATATCGTGAGGCTTTATGCCTTGATCGATGCGCGTGCGAATCGACTTGGCCACCGCCTTGGCTTCTTCCGCAGGATTATCAAACCCCTGAATGCTCGGAGCGCGACCAATCTCCGCCATTGCTTGAAGAGGCTCCACCCCGGCTTCTTCGCGACTGAGACGGTTCGCATAGGCGATGATTTGGCCGGTGGAACGGTAATTTCGAGTCAGTTGAACAACGGTGGCGTCTTCAAATCGTCTGGCGAAACCCCTCAAGAATTCGCTCGAAGCCCCGGTAAACGAATAGATCGTCTGATTCGGGTCACCCACCACACAAAGGTCGTTGTGATCTCCCAGCCAGGCGTCCAACAGAGCATGCTGCAATGGGCTGATGTCTTGGTATTCATCGACAGTGTAGAAGCGGTACTGCTGCTGCACGTGGGCGAGTGCCCGCGGTTCAGCACGCAGCAAACCGAGAGTCAGAATGAGGACATCCTCCCAGTCAAGGCGCTGCGCCTTAATTTTTGCGTCTTCGTATGCCGCCTGGATCTCGAGGTTGGCTCGTCTACTAACCCCAGAAATTGGCGGTCTGTTATCAAGCGCCTTCTCATAATCTTCGAGACTCAGCATCGAATACTTGCGCCACTCGATTTCGGCTGCCAGATCGCGAATAGTGCCCGCATCAAAATGCAGCTTCTGTTGCTCGGCGATTTGGGCAATCAGTTTCGCCTTCGACTCTAGAACTCGTGGGGCCGGGACTCCGGCGTATTGCTGCCAGAAAAATTCCAGTTGACTCAATGCGGCAGCGTGAAATGTGCGCACCGAGACACCCGGTATCCCGAGGCTTCGCAAACGCGCGCGAAGTTCACCAGCGGCTCGATTGGTATAGGTGAGAGCCATAACTCGGTTGGCTGCAAAATAGCCTTTCGCGATGCCATAGGCGATTCGGTGAGTGACGGTTCGAGTTTTACCGGTGCCTGCTCCTGCGAGGATGCAAACCGGGCCAACCAGCGCGGTGGCCGCTTCGCGTTGCTCTGGGTCTAAAGCGTCGAGAATCTTTTCGGCGTTCATCGAAGCTCCGAAGCCGATACCAATTCGCCGCCAAACCAAAGTTCGATGATCGCCCTGGCAATCGAAATACGATTTGGCAGCAGAAGGTTTGGTGCTTCCGCTGCCAACTCTTCACGACTAAACCAACGCAGCTTCTCAATCTCGTCGCCGTCTGGCCTCAGGTCAGTAGTTTTTGCCCGCGCAGCAAAGCCAAGCATTAGCGAGTAAGGGAACGGCCAAGACTGCGAACCCAGGTAATTTGGGTCATCAACCTCAACTCCAGCCTCTTCAAACATTTCGCGCACCACAGCCGCTTCAAGGCTTTCACCAGGCTCAACAAAGCCGGCAAGAATAGACCAGCGGTTCTCCTCCCAAGCCCCCTGTGAGCCAAGCAAAATTCGATCCTGCTCATCGACTATTGCAACAATCACAGCTGGGTCGGTTCGCGGGTAGTGTTCGCTGTCGTCCTTGAAGCAACGGCGAACCCAGCCACCTGCCTCAACCAAAGTTGGCGTGCCACAGCGAGGGCAGTGTTGGTGGTTTGAATGCCAATTAGCAAGTGCTAGCGCCTGCACAAACAGGCCTGCGTCACGGTCGTCTAGGCCGGCACCGGTTTTTCTAAGCTGGTGCCAATTTTCAGCCGCAGGTTCTAGTTGTTTGGCCGCGTTTTCGTTCAAAACAGCCAAGACAATCGGTCCGATGGAGTCTCTGCCGAGATAGACCCGATAGTTAGCCGATGGCACGCTTTCGATTGGCAGCAGCTTCAGCGACCCATTGTCGAGCAACACCGAGTTTTCAAAAAGCGCCAACACTCGTGTGGTCGGGTCGCTCCAAAGTTCATCGAAAAGTTCGGGCCGGGTCCTGGCCAAATAGTCTCGGTCAAGCGCCGAGCGCGCAAGCGGGAGGTCGAGTGCGACTCCTCCTCGAAACAGCATGCTTGCCTTCTCTAATCGTGGCGATACATGAAACATGTGGCCAATGCTTTTAACCTAAATCCATGCGTAACTCCTTGATTTTAGCCGCCCTAGCCGCCGACGCTGTTCCGGCTGCAGGCTTTCGTGACGTAAAAGAACTAACCAACGACCTGGGCGGTTCGATCAACTCGGCTTTACTTACCGGGGCAGACGGGGAACATTACGTTGTACGTCAAGGTTCGACCGACGCGGCCGCGCTTGACCTCGCGACCGAAGTTGCTGCACTTCGCCAAATTAACAAGCTCGAACTCCCTTTCAAGTTGAGTGGTGTGCTCGGTGAGTCTCGCGCTCCTGGCCAACGCCCCGCCGTGGTTTTCGAATACGTTTATGGCAAACCAGTAGACCTCGGTCGACTTCGCGCCGGAGACCAGCTGGCAGACAGCATCGGTGCCGCGTTGGCTGCACTGCACAACCTAGATGCCGAAAAACTTCGCGAAGCCGGGTTTCCGGAGTTTTCGCCAACCGAAACTGTTAACCAGCGACTAAACGAGCTTGACCGACTCGCTGGCACAGGCAAAATACCAAAGGTGCTTCTGGACAGATGGAGTGAGGCATTGGAGAACGTGAGCCTTTTCCGGTTTACTCCAACCGTGGTCAACTCGAATCTCAGTTCAAACAATGTTTTAGAACTAGATGGTGCAGTCAGCGGCATTTTGGGCTGGAGCGGCATCAAGATCGGTGACCCAGCAGAAGACTTCTCTTGGTTGGCAAGCCATGCAGACCAAGAACTTATGGATGCGGTGCGTTTTGCCTACTTGGCCACGCGCAAGGTCATCGACCCAAACCTGAGCCAGCGTGCGCACCTCTATTCGGAGATGCACAGCGCTAGGTGGTTGCAGCACGGGCTGAACATCGGCGACGAAATGATCGTGCAAGAAGGCCTAGCCATGCTTAACCTGCTCGTAGACGAGGTGGCCTCGGGCGATGTGCCTGCACTTGCCGCCGGCACCTTCGCCAGGCAAGGTGGTTCGTTTATTGAGGCACAAGAAGATTCTGAGCCTGAGCTCGATGTGGTTCAAGACCCTCACGTTGCTGTTTACGCAGACGACGCAACTCGCGAAATTGAACTGCCAGAAAAAACCGACGACGAGCTTTTTTAGTCGGCAACCTTTTCTAAAACTCCGCCCCACATTTCGAGGAGTTCCTCGGTGGTTTTCACAGCTTCAGGCCTAATCTCAATGTTTTCATTCACGTAGTAAAGGCAGACTTCGATCTTGTTTGGGTCGATGCCGTGAAACTTCGAATAGGCCATTCGATAAAGAGCAATCTGTAAGGCCTTTTCGCCGATCTCTTCGGGCGTTTTTGGAGCAACCCCGGTCTTCCAGTCCACAATTTCAAAGCCAGTTTCGGTGGCAAAAACCGCATCGATTTTGCAGATGAAGGTATTCGATTTGATCGTTACCTGAATCTCACACTCGATGTCGGCCGGCTGCATGGTCGCGAATCGTGACTGCTCAAAAATCTCTTTGAGGTCTTCGATGTTTAGCACCGGATTTTGGTCGTCAACGGCCTCCACGTGAATATCGAGTTCGTCTTTAGGGCTAAAGACGCCAAAGCGCTCTTCGACCCAAGTGTGAAACAGGGTGCCAGCCATGGTTGCTGCAAAAGGTTCTCGGGGCACTGGCCTGCGATATAGTTCTGCCACGGTGTCGGTTTCGAGCAAAAACTCCTTGAAACGAGACGCAGGGATTCGAACGGGCAGCTTCGCCTGCCTGGCTCGAGTCACGCTCTCTTCTTGGTCGGCAAGCAACAGGTCGATCTCTTCGTCAACCTTGGCCGCGTTTGGCTTCTCAACTTCACCTTCAACGAGTTCGCGCGCTTTTTCAAGCTTTTGTCGGTGGTTCGGCCCCAACGGATCCATAGGCCATTCGATGGTTAGGTTGGCTGACGTATCCGGGTTACTTTCTAGCGGCGCTAGTTCAGGTAGCGGCGAATCCGGGTTGCCTGAACCGCCGACAATTGTGAGGCTCGGCTCGAGGCTGGTCGCAAGTTCGAGTAGGTATGGCGACGGGTTTGAAGGCTTTTTGTTTGTTCCTTTGTAAACCGAGGCCGAAACCATTAGCGATTTCTTTGCTCGCGTCACTGCCACGTAGGCAAGTCGGCGTTCTTCTCTGAACTTGTATTCCTTCACATCGTCCTTGAAGCGATCTTCGATCTTGTCGACATCGGTTTGCTTTATCGCCGTTGTGATGTCGAACCGAGGGAGCGACTCTGCGTCGCCTCTGAAGTGGTACGGAAGAGATTTTCCGTTAGTCCAGCCCTTGAATCCACCGGTCTCAGAAGGAAAAGTGCCTTGAAGAAGTTGAGGTACAGCGACGAGATCCCATTCGAGGCCCTTTGATGCATGCACAGTGAGAATTTGCACTTCGCCAGGTGTGGCCGCAATCGATGGAGTCTCAAAAGACTCTTTTTCGGCAGCGAACTCAAGCCATTCCAAGAAGCCACCGAGCGTAGGGCTGAAACTGGATGCGTAGTTCGAAACCACGTTCGCGAACGAGTTGAGGTTAGCCATCGGTTGCAACCGCTGTGGGTTGGCGGTTAGCTCAATGTCGAGCCACAGTTCTTGCTCGACAACACGCACAAACTCAGGGAGCGCCAGACCGGTCTGGCTTCTTAGCTTACGAAATAGCTTCGCGGCGTCTTTCAAACGAACCAACCCGGTTTCGCTGATTCCGCTCTTGAAGTTTCGGCGATCAAGTATTTCGTCAAGCGCATCGACGATCGAGACACCAACTTCTTCACCGAGGAGGTCAACGTCATCTTCGTTGTCGAACTTCGAGATTTTTTTGGCAAACATGTAGAGCTGCTGGATGTCTTTTGGGCCAATTCGCCAGCGAGGACCGGCGAGAAGCCTCAGCAACGAACCACCCGAAGTGGGGTTGTTAATCACTTTCAAAGCGGCAACAAGATCGACAATTTCGGGCATTTCGAGTAACCCTGCAACACCAACTACCTGATAGGCGATGCCTACCTTCGAAAGCGCCTCGGCGTAGATGCCAGCTGAGCCTTTCGTGCGAATCAACAAGGCAGCGGTTGGTTTATCTTGCCCCTTGGCAACTTCGAGCTTGCGCTTAAACCAATCGGCTACGGCCTGCGCCTCCTCGCTTTGAGTTTGCAGGTAGGCAAGTTCGGCGTCGCCAACAGGTGCGCCTGGCCTCGGCGTCAGCTGGATAACTTTCACCTTGTTGTGTTCGAGTTCGGAGAGTTTTTCTTCACTCAAACCACGCGTGATGAAGTTCGGCTCTTGATGGAGTTCCTCGAGCAAGCGGTTGGCTAGATTCAAAACGCCACTTGGGTTGCGCCACGAAGTCGGGAGTGGGAACTGCTGCACCTCGCGTTGCGGTGTGCCGAAGTCGGTGATGAACTCGCGAAGGTTTGACGCACTAGCCCCACGCCAACCATAGATTGATTGGTTTGGATCACCAACGGCATAAACCGAATGTTGAGCGAATAGCCCCTTGAGTAACTTGGTCTGAAGTGTGCTGGTGTCTTGGTATTCGTCGAGTAGGACGTGCTTGTAGAGCGAACGCTCTCGACCCGCAACTACGTCAGGAAATTTCTCAACCGCACGAGCAGCGAGGGCAACCTGGTCGCTGTAATCGACCATGCCTCGTCGCAACTTTTCTCCGCGAAACTTGTCGGCGAGGTTGGCAATCAAACCAGAGTCGAAGAACCCTTGCCACTTGGCAAGTCGACTGCTGGGGATCGGCATTTCGGGAGTCCTGTTAGTTGCATCCATGGCCGCAATCTCTGCCTTGAGTTGCTCAACGAACTCGTTCATTGCTGTCGCGTTCACGTCGTTGTCTGCCATCTCGCTGGCAAGCGACAAAACCGCCCCAACGATGGTGGTTAGCGAAGAGTCATAATCGTTGATTCGAGCATCGACGTCTGATCCGTATTTCAAAACAACTTCTCGAGCTAATTGGAACCTGGCAGCCTCGGTGAGCAGAATCGAGTCTGGTTCGTAGCCGAGCGCGAGTGCGTGGTCTTGAAACAACGAGTTTGCATAGGCGTTATAGGTCGAAATGTTTGGCGCTACGAAAGGCTTTTCGGCGAGTTCTTTAGGCCAGAACTCGGTGCGCGAAAGCGTGCGCAGGCCGTTGTTGATTCGCTTCGAGAGCTCTGAAGCCGCTTTGCGGGTAAAGGTTAGGCCGAGGATTTCGTGTGGCTCGGCGAAACCGTTGGCAACTAACCAAAGCACACGCACCGACATAAGTTCGGTCTTACCCGAACCAGCACCGGCGACAACCAAGCTTGGGGCATCGGTTGGGGCAAGTTCGACTGCGGCCCGTTGTTCGTCAGTTAAGCGCATGTTTGGGTTTGCGGCAAGTTTTTCGGCGCTTTGGACTGCAAGAAACACCTGGTCTGCTGAGAATCCCTTATTCGACAAAAGAAACCGCCTTAACTTCTTGGATCTTGCATGCACCGTAGCGGTCACTATTGCAGTGGTTCCCGACGTTGGCGATAAAGAATTTCTTTTCCATCGCCATCTCGGTTGCTGCTGTTTCTAGAACGTTGGAGAAATACTCGACACCGAATTCGGCTCCGTCGGCATTAATTGGCGCCTGATCGAGGATGCTCGCATCGGAGGCAACAAACACCAGACGAGCGCCTTCTAAGGTGTCACCTTCGGCAATGAGATCTCCGAAAGCCTTTTTCTCAAAAGCCAGTTGATACAAACCAAGCTGCGGATGAGTTTTGATGTCTTCGTTAGCGATTTTGCTGCCTGTTTTGAGGTCGACAATCATCACCTTGCCTTCGGCATTTCGCTCGATTCGGTCCACTGTGCCCGAGACATAGGCATTACCTAACTGAAAGTTGAACTTCACTTCGCGGCCGATTACCTCGTAGCCAGCCGCGTCTTGAGTTGCCAGGTAGCCGGCGAGACGAGTGACCATCTTGCGGGCTTCGCGTTTCTCTTTTTTCTCAAGCCATTCGGCCTCAAAGTCAAGAGTGTGCCACTTGGACTCCACGCCTTTCCAAAGGTCGGCTTCGCTGATTGTCGCGGTCTCTTCTAACACCTTGTGTAGAAGGATTCCGAAGTTGGCCTCAAAGCTGCCTTCTTGACCACCGTGATTTTTTATGAACCAGTGCAGCGGGCATTTCAAGAAATCATCTAACTGCGAAGGTGCAACATAGACCTGCTTTTCTCCGTCTAGGAGCACGAGAGCCTCGTCGCTCGAAAGATCCAAGATGCCGTACCACTCGTTCGGGTCGGCGCCTGGCACGCCCTCGGCTGCTAGCCGCGCGAGACCGTAGGCGGCTTCGAGCCGTTCGGTCTCAGACTCTGCAGTTATGAGTGTTCGACGCAGGCGGCCAACTGTGCCGCGCAATGTGTAGCGCGGCGCTCCATAGGTTTCTGTGTCTGGAGTTGAACCGAGCACGAGCGAAACAAACTGTGAGATCTGGCTTTCGTCGCCGTCGACCGAAGTAACGATGACTCGATCTGTCGCAGCACCAACGGCTTTGTTGAGTAACCGCAGCTCTTGAGGGAGTTCGGTGCGGTCGAGCTCCCCTTTGTTCGAGAGCAGTTCGTCGAGAATCGTGGCACCGAGGAGCGAAGAACGCGGCTTGAGGTTTGGCCATACTCCTTCAATCAGTTGAGGAATCACAACTACCTTGAACCTTCTGCCAATCAACGCAGCCGATGTGAGCAGAAGCACTCGCTCGTCGTCTCGAGCATTCACAGCGAGAGTGTCTTGCGGCAGATCGAGGGTTAGTTGGTCGTTAACGAACTCTGCGATTGTCCCGTTCGGATTTCTTTCGACGTACCGGTTAGCCGCGGCGAAGAGTGCGACCACGGCGTCAAGGTTGCGGCCAGCCTGCTGAGCGATCTCGCCCACATTCTTCGTCTGTTCTGGCCAGTTTCGCTTGGGCTTGGTGTTGTTCCAGAAGTGCCAGAGAAGATCTTCTGCCGTTCTGGCTGGGTTAGTGGCTAGTTCCTTGCCAGTTTCAAGTGCCGAAATAAAAGCGTTAACGGCGGTTGCTTCTTTGCTTTCGAGAGTCGCAACAGTCCCCGGCTTGTTGAAAAGCTCGACGACTAGTTCGTCACCAGTTCGATTTAGACCTTCGTGAAGGTCGGCTTGGCGAAGTTGACGGCGAAAACGGCGAAGCCCTAGGCTGTCTAGATCGCAGAACGGAGACTGCAACAACTCGAGGGCTAGCTTGTAGTCGACCACTGGTTGTTCGATTGCAAACTGGGCGAGCTTCAAAAGTGCACCGCTGGCATATTCTTCACGCAACGCAGACTTGCTGCCCAGAACGGTTGACGGAACGCTCTCTGCTGCAAGAGCCGCTCCGAAGTTTTCTAACTGGTTTCGCGATCTAGCTACAACGGCCATCTCACCCCAGGCGATGCCATCGTTTAGGTGGAGTTCGCGCAGTCGCCTTGCAACCCAGGCTGACTCACTCGTGGCAGTATCGAAGATTTTGCCTTCGACCTCTTCGCCCGGAATCAGGTTGGTAGCCCCGTGGACCTTGCGCTGTGGCCCGGCGAGCTCGGGCGGCATGGCCTTGGCTATGTTGGCCATCGCAACCGAGATGGCCTCTGGGCGAACCTTGTGGTCTTGCTCGAGCATTATGGTTTTTGCTCCCTCAGCGCCAGCTACGTCGTCGATGAGTAGGCGCATTGACTGCGGGTCTGCCGAACGAAAACCTAAAGTTGCGCTGTCTGGATCACCCAGAAGCACCAAACCCGAACCCTTCGAAGCCAATACCTTGAGTAGGTGTTTTGCGCCAGGGGTTAGCTCTTGGGCATCGTCGACGATGACCAACCTGATGTCTGAAACAAAACTTGCCCACTCCTTTTCTTCGAGTAGGTCGGCCGCCTTAGTCAGGAGAGTGGAAGGGTCGTGGCGATTGTCATTTGCTGGGGTAGCTAGGTGCTCGAGATACTTTTCGAGGATATTCGATGCGCCTAACCAAATCGGCTGAGACTGCGCTTCGCCAAGTGCACGAAGCTCTGCCGGAGCAATCCCGCGCTCGAGGCAAACGGTGAACAACTCACGAAGTTCGGCACGAAAACCGGCCAACTCCAAAACCTTAGGCTCAACCTGCTTTGGCCAGTCCGCCGAAATACCAGAAGCGACCTCGTCGGCCAGCAATTGTTTGAGAATGCGATCTTGTTCTGACCCGTTAATTAGCTCCGGCGAGCGCGTGCCAGTCTCGAGAGCGTCTTGGCGCAGAATCGAGAAGGCAAAGCTGGCAATGGTGCGTGCCATAGGGCCTGCAGTTGCACCTTGGTTGGCCAATGCCAACTGGTCACGCAGTAGGTTTGCGGCATCGCGGTTTGCCGTTAGCGCCAACACGTTGTGGGCTTTGAGGCCGTTTGAGATCAGGTTTAGGTAAAGAGCTTTGAGCGCAGTTGTCTTGCCCGAACCGGGTGCTCCATAAACTACCGCTCTTGCCGATGCCGAGAGCTCGGCTACGGCACGCTGAGTTGCCGAGAGCTGATGCTCGATGTGCTCGAGCCCGTGCTTGCGAAAAGTCGTAGTTGCCATCGAAAGTGACAATACAGGCGTCCACCGACTTTTTAGTCGTTGGTCTGTCGTAATCTAGAGACGCAACAACGAAAGGTACCCGTGGACATTCGCATCGGCATTCAAAACAGCCCCCGAGAACTCTCATTCGAGAGCAACCAGAGCGCAGCCGAAATTGAGGGCTTGGTCTCTCAGGCAATCGACGCCGGCTCCAAGTTGCTCAAGCTAAAAGACAACAAGGGTCGCCTCTTTCTGGTTCCCGTGGCTTCAATTGGCTACGTGGAATGCGGGGCTGAAGAGGCCAGAAGAGTTGGGTTCATCGCCTAATGGAAATACTGATCATCCTCGGCTACGCGGCAATCCTCGGACTCGTCGCTCCATACCTCACCACCAGGTCCGGCGAATACGGTGTGCTGTTGCCGCCAACCTTCGCTGCAATCGGAGGTTCGGTCCTCTGGGTAATCCTCACCTGGGTCGGCTTCAAGTATGAAGACGCCTGGATCTGGATCATCATCATGTTGGCTATGCCCGTATTCATGATCATTGGTTCAGCTCGCGTGGCTGCCCACCGAATTCACGTTCGCGAAGAAGCTAAAAAGGCCTAAGCCGAAAGGCCTAGTGCATCCATTCTCAGGGTGTGCACCGAAATCATTTCGCTAACCAGCGGCTCAAGCTTCGAATAAGCGGCAAGGTTTACTTCTCGCTCTTGCTCAACGCTCAGTTTGGCGCCTTTGGCTATTCCCGCGAGCTTGCGATTGTCGAAGGCAGCACGAAGCTCAAGCAAAACATCACCCATTAGGCGTCGACCCCATAGTGCGAGTCGACTCTTGAGTTGTTCACTCTCACCCATCGATTCGATCAGGACGCGTTTGGCGAACTGTTCGAAGGTGTCGTCGGCGAGTGCGTCCTCGACCTGCTTGCGAAGCGTCGGGGTGAGGCCGATTGCTAGGCGGCGGTAGAAGTCATCCAGCAATCCGTAAACCAGATAAACCTTGATGACGGTCTCGTACCAGTCGATGCCAGTGGTGCGGGAATGAAAGTTGCCGATGCGTTCGGTGAACGGCTCCATAGCATCGGTAGCGTCAACGCCCTGGCTTGCAAGGATGCTGGCGATGGCACGATATTTTTCGAAACTCTTAGCCGCAGCCTCACCAAGTTCGGCTTTGTACTGAGTGTTCGGCGAAAACTTGAGTTCGTTGGTAAGAATCTCGAACTGAGTCAGCTTGAGGTAGGCGAGTTGGCCGAGAAAGATTTTTGGCTCAGGCGTGTAAGGGCGAAGATCAATCTTTCCGTTGCTGCGAGGAGCGTCTCTCGTCTCGCGAGCAGGCAACGCGAATCGCTTAGCGACCGTGCGTAACTTCTTGAACCATTCGAACACCATACAAAGATACCTGAGCCATGCATGCTCGCGCCAAAGATAGACTTGGCAGGACTATAGGAGACTTTTTGACTTTCAAAGATTTGGGCATCGATCAAGACATCGTGGATGCCCTCGAAGCGAAGGGCATTACCGAGCCTTTCCCGATTCAAGAGCAGGCGATTCCGCTAGCTCTAACCGGCCAGGACATCATTGGCCAGGCAAAGACCGGTACCGGCAAGACTTTCGGCTTCGGCCTTCCGCTGATTCAGTCGCTAGGCCTTGAGCCTGCAAAGGGCGCTCAGGCTCTCGTTGTTGTGCCGACCCGCGAACTAGCCATTCAGGTAGCCGAAGACTTGGTGCTTGCAACCGCCAACCGCAAGACAACTGTCGCTGCAATCTACGGCGGCAAGTCTTATGAGGGTCAGGTTGCCGAAATTGAAGCCGGCGCGCAGATCATCGTGGGTACACCTGGTCGCCTAATCGACCTGAGCAAGCAGAACCTACTCAACCTCGGCAACATTCGTTTCATGGTGCTCGACGAGGCAGACGAAATGCTCGACCTCGGCTTCTTGCCAGATGTTGAGCGCCTATTCGCATACACGCCAGAAGGCCGACAGACGATGTTGTTCTCGGCGACCATGCCTGGCACGATCGTGCAGCTGGCACGCAAGTACCAGAACCGACCTGTGCACATTCGAGTCAACGACCCAGACGAAGGCCACACCAAGGCCGATATCAAGCAGTTCTTCTACCGTGCACACGCGCTAGACAAAGACGAGTGTGTTGGACGCATCCTCCAGGCCGAAGGTCGCGGCAAGACCGTGATCTTCTGCCGCACCAAGCGCCAAGCTGGCAAGGTTGCCGATGAGCTAGCCGAGCGCGGCTTCAAGGCGACCGCTCTGCACGGCGACATGTCGCAAGAGGCCCGCGAGCGCTCAATGATTTCGTTCCGCACCGGCAAAAAAGACATCCTTGTTGCAACCGAGGTTGCCGCCCGAGGCATCGACGTTGACGACGTCACCCACGTGATCAACTACACCGTGCCAGAAGACGAAAAGGCCTACCTGCACCGCACCGGTCGCACCGGCCGCGCTGGTCGCACCGGTATCGCGATCACGTTCGTTGACTGGGAAGACCTGAACCGTTGGAAGCACATCAACGACGCCCTCGAACTCGGTGTTCCTGAGCCACTCGAAACCTACTCATCTTCTGAGCACCTGTTCACCGACCTTGGCATCGCAAAAGGCACCAAGGGTCGTTTGATTCCGGCCAAGCCAGAGGAGCGCAAGCCCCAGGGTGACCGCAAGCCTCAAGGCAACCGCGACCGTGGCCCACGCCGCCCTCAGGGCGACAAACCGGCTGCAAGTGCTTCAGCTCCTCGCGAGGCAAACCCAAACCGTCAGCGTCGCCGCACCCGCGGCAGCTCTCAGGGGTAAGTTACGTCGCTAAAACCTTGAGCCGCAATTCGCTCAAGCATTTCTGGCTCCGTGAGGTTTTCGCCTAGGCGATTCTCTTTGCCGGTGAGTCCGTGGTAATCGCTCGAACCGGTGACGATCAGGTCAAACTCTTTCGCCAAACCGAGAAGCCACTCGCGCGCGAACTCTGGCACGTCGCGGTGATAAACCTCGAAGCCCGCCAAACCGGCCTCGATCATGGCGCGAAAGTGCGCTTCTGGCAGCGCATGGTTTCCGTCTGATCGCCCGAGTGGGTGGGCGATGATTGGCACTCCCCCGGCGCTTCTAATCAAGTCGATCGCATCCAGAACATCTGGAGCAGACTCGTTCGAGACGTAGTAATCGCTGCCATCGAACAACACCTGTTCAAAAACCTCGCCACGGTTCGCAAAGTGCCCCGCGGCGACCAGAGCGTCGGCAACGGCCGGGCGGCCCATGGTGGCGCCTTCACGAAGCTGAGCCATCACGTCGTCCCAGGTAATCGACCAAACCGGCGAAACGAGCTCGGTGATGTCGCGAAGGCGCTGCTCGCGGGCAACCACCGTTTGGCGCAAAACGCTCTGCAGGGCAGCGTTGTTTGGGTCTGGCAGATAGGCGAGCATGTGCACGCTGAACGGCTTGTTTTTGCCCTGAGCCATCGTGGTGACCTCGATGCCGGGCACAAAACCCATGCCGAGCTCGGTGGCAACCTCTGCGGCTTCAGCCCAACCGGCTGTCGAGTCGTGGTCGGTGAGAGCGAGGACGTCAACGCCGGCCGCCTGTGCCGATGCGAAGATCGTGCGCACGTCTTCACGCCCGTCTGAATGGGTCGAGTGGGCGTGCAAATCGATTCTCAAAAAAGGCCTTTCGTTGCCTTAAGCGTAAAGGCTTCGAAAATGGCAGGATGTACCCATGAGCAACGACGAGCAGAAATTAGCCGACCGCGGTGCGGCACGTTCACAACGACCACACGGCCAGAAGTTCCTTGACTACATCTCAGCCAACTGGGCAGAGCGCGACAACACGCTGCCGGCCAAGTCAGAGGTCGCCTCGTTTGCTGCCGACCGCCGCGCACTCGTAGCTGAGCGCTTTGCCGGCAAGGTAGTAATCATCGCTGCCGGTGGAGCCAAGCAGCGCTCAAACGACACCGAATACATGTTCCGCGCTCACTCCGCCTTCACTCACCTAACCGGTTGGGGCTCTGCCACCGTGCCAGACAGCGTCCTGGTTCTAGACACCCGACACTCGCAAAACACCCTCTACTTCAGAGAAACAGCCGGTCGCGACTCGGAGGAATTCTTCGCCAACGCCGCCATCGGCGAGTTCTGGGTTGGTGCCCGCCCAACCCTTGCTCAGGTCTCAGCACTTCTAGACGTTGACACCAAATCACTCAATGATTTCGATGACTTCCGTGCCGGTTTGCACGACAGCGACGTAATAACGATGGACGACGAAGCGCTTATCGAGTTTGTTAGCGAACTGCGTTTCGTGAAAGACAAATACGAAATTGCCGAAATGCGCAAGGCCGTGGCTGCCAGTATCAAGGGTTTCGAAGAGGTTGCCCGCAACCTACCCAAGGCGATTGGCCACCACCGCGGCGAGCGCGTTGTTGAAACGGCTTTCTACAGCCAGGCACGCATCGAGGGCAACAACCTCGGCTACGAGACAATCGCAGCCTCTGGCTCTCACGCTTGCACCCTTCACTGGATCGTCAACGACGGCCCGGTGAAGGCCGGCGACCTTCTCTTGCTCGACGCAGGCGTTGAGGTCGACAGCCTCTACACAGCAGACGTGACGCGCACACTGCCAGTCACCGGCAAGTTCACCGACACCCAGCGCAAGGTCTACGAAGCTGTGCTCAAGGCTGCCGACGCCGTATTCGCGATTGCCAAACCCGGACTCAAGTTTCGCGACCTTCACGCCGAAGCCATGCGTGTAATCGCAGAGACCGTATCGGAGTGGAGCCTTATCGACATCAGCGCCGAAGAGACACTCAAGCCAGAAAACCAGTTGCACCGCCGCTGGATGGTTCACGGCACGAGTCACCACCTTGGCCTCGACGTTCACGACTGCGCTCAGGCTCGTCGCGAGCTTTACCTCGAGCAAGAACTCAAGCCAGGCATGATCTTCACCATCGAACCTGGTCTCTACTTTCAGCCAGATGATCTCATGGTTCCGGCAGAATTCCGCGGCATTGGCGTGCGCATCGAAGACGACGTTTTGGTTACCGAGACGGGTGTCGAAAACCTCAGCGCCGCACTACCGCGCAAGGTCGACGAGGTTGAGGCCTGGATGGCCAAGCTCAGCTAAATACCTGAGAGCTGCTTTGCCTTGGCAACAAGGTCGCCCTGAATCTGCACCTGGTATTCCTTTGCCACGAGCTGGCTTACCGAGATGAATCCGCGCTTCCTGCGGGCCATCGAGAAACGAATCACGTTGATAAAGATTCCTGCGCCAGCTCCGTAGAGAACCCAGGTGATCATGGTCTGCACCGAGGTGAGAATGTTCGAAGTAAAGAACAAGCCAAATACGAAGCCGAGCCAAGATCCCGTCATGATGCCGCGAACGGCGACGGTTGCATAGCTTAGGCGGCCACGGACGCGCTCTACAGAACGAATGTCGTTGCCAACGATCGCGATGGCGGCTGGCGGAAACTCTTTGGCAACCAGGTTTTCTACAAAGGCAACTGCCGAATCGTAGGTGGTGAATGTTGCGACGACCTCGCCGGCTGGGGGCTGGGGAACGTTAAATCTCAATGGGTTGCTCACAAGCCCATTCTGGCACGATAACAAGCCCTCGTCTAAGGTTGAAGGTATGAGTGCGACAAGACTGTTTGTAGCCCGCCTTGCGGGTTGTGGCGTCTTTGACCCAGTTGGCGACAAAGTTGGCAAGGTCATTGACGTCCTTGTCGCGTACCGTAAATCGGGCGCACCCAAAGTCACCGGCATGCTGGTCGAGATCACCGGTCGTCGCCGAGTGTTTGTGCCTATCGCCCGAGTAACCTCAATCAGCCCGGGCCAGGTAATCACCAACGGTCTAATCGACCTTCGCCGCTTCACCCAGCGCGGCCAAGAGGTTCGAGTTATTGCTGAAATTTTGGGTCGCAAAGTCACCGTTCTCGATGGTTCTG
The DNA here is from genome assembly GCA_947455435.1 of Microbacteriaceae bacterium. Taxonomy (GTDB): domain Bacteria; phylum Actinomycetota; class Actinomycetes; order Actinomycetales; family Microbacteriaceae; genus Rhodoluna. The sequence continues at coordinate 491 of CANGNZ010000015.1, read as the reverse complement.
GCACCGCCCAGATCGAAGACCTTTCGGTTGAGCAAGGCAAAAACAAGGACTGGATCGTTACCGAGCTGTTTCTGCGCCGGCCAAAGACATCTGTTTCACCTTTCGCTAAGGGCGAGACGCTTTTCACCACCTGGGAGAAGGTCGCTTCGACCGACTCAGACGAGGCGCAGAGCGCGCAGCAGCTGATCGCAACATATTCTGAGTTGCGCCCAGCCGACCTTGCGTCAGCGCTGATGGATCTGCCGGACGAGCGCATGGTCGAGGTTGCCGAAGAACTTGACGATGAGCGCCTAGCAGATGTTCTCGAAGAGCTGCCAGAAGACGAGCAGATTGAGATCATGCAGGAGCTCGACAACGAGCGCGCTGCCGAGGTTTTGGACCTCATGGAGCCAGACGACGCCGCCGACCTGATGGCTAACCTGCCTGAAGAGCGAACCGAAGCAATTCTTGGCTTGATGGATGAAGAAGAGGCCGACGACCTTCGCATGCTG
>CANGNZ010000014.1 GCA_947455435.1 Microbacteriaceae bacterium | reverse complement strand
CCAAGCTGCAGTCTCTGGCGAGAATGGCGAAGGATTATCGGCAGAAGTCGCGCTGTAATTCGCTCTTCGCATGTAGGCGAGAGTGTCTAGGAACGTCAGCGCCTGAAGCTGGCCGTCTTTCCAATTTCTTTTGTAAACAGGGTCGTCTAGAGGTCCCGGGGAGTCGAACACCGACGATGTTGAAATGACGTATGAAATGTACTCACCATCTTTAGTGATGTCGCCCGAACCGTGAGACTCGCGGTACATGTTCAGCTGAATAGCGAAAGGTGTGCCTTCGGCCGTGTTGCCAAGCATGAAATACGACGGCGACCACCAACCAAAGCCAACTGTTCTCGAATTCGCTTTCATGGTTGCGACGCAGCGATCTTTAGCTCCTGCTGTCAACGCTTTATACGACGCTTCGCTCAATGCCGCGTCTTGGTCGGCACCCAGAGTTTTGGCAACAGCCAACACCTCGTCGCAGATTCTCGGGGCATCTTCGAGACTCAAAAGACTCGGAGTAGCCGCGGTTGAACCAGTGTTGCCCATTATGCAGATGTCGACGTTTGATGCACAAGGAATACCCTGCGAGAACTGAGCACCCATCCAATTGGTGAAATCCGGCAGATTCTTCTGCTGCTCGGTGAATGCCGCGTTGTAAGCCTGAGCCAATGGCTGGTTAATTTTGTCCTGTTCGGTAAGCGGTGGTTCTTGGTTGAGGTTGTTTGTGTATCCGGAGATCATTGCATAAATGATCAAGATGCCCACCAAAATGATTCCTAGGCAACCACCGCAACTCCATGCAACAATTTTGCCGGCGTTGCTCTTTTTGCGAGGGGTGGTGGGCTCTACCGGTGAAGTTTGGGTGGCCTCAGGCTCTTGGTTTGGCTTCGGCGGAATAACGATGTCGAGCGGAGGAAGATTAGACATTTGCGCCCCTAAATTGCTTAGGAGATAAGTTACTCCCCGATTTTGGGGTTAGCAAGAATATTTGGAGCCACCCAGGAGAATCGAACTCCTGACCTGCTCTTTACGAGGGAGCTGCTCTACCGACTGAGCTAGGGTGGCGAAACCGCTGGAAGCCTTATGCAGCAAGCCCGCATTACCTTCAAACGTTTGGTACTCGATAACAATATCACAGGGTCAATGTCTCAAGGATTCTGGTTGTCTCAGGTTGTGCCGGGAAATCTGCTTAAGATTTGCTTAACTTGGGCATTGCAGTTTTAGTATGTGTAATCGCGCCTAAAGTCACATGGCCTGGTGGCTGATCCGTCCGAAGTGTATTCGTAAGAATTTGGGCTTTCGGAGCAATCAATCGACAAGAACAATGTCCCTGAGCCGGTGTGACCCCAATCCGTATAGGTTACGTCCGTACCCAAAATCCACAGGTTTGGAACGGTATCCCCTCCCCACCATATTCGAGCTGTCGTGTCACCCATGTCGGCAAGGATAAATTGGTCAACCTGGTTTCCTTGGGAATCCAGGATGGTCTCTAAATACATCGGCAGATCAAAAGTCGGGTTGCTTATTTCCACTGAGGTGAGTGATAGTCCCGTCGGGGAACCATTTGAATCGACACTTTTCAGAGGCTCTTGAGTGAAGCCGCTAAAATCTGAGCCGTAGTCCCCTAGGCTGCTAACACCATGAATGAAGGTGCATCCTCCAGCAGCGGCTATTGATAAGCCACCTGTGCAATCAATAACCAGTTTTTGCCCCGAAAGTTTTCCCTTCGAGGAGAATCCGTTGTCCCACTCCAAACTAAAACTCTTAGATGTACCTTTTAAGATTGCAGAACCAACAACACTAGGGTTCAAATTGCCATCGTCATGTATGAACTCGGCGGCATACTGTGAACGAGTTACTCTAGTGATTTTCAGCCAGAGGCCTGACCCGAAGTCGGCATTGACGTTAGAGGTCCTGTCCCAAAATCCAAGAATGTCGTTGAGAACGGGAACCACAGACCAGTCAACTTGTGCCACGACATCTTTTTTATCCGCAGTTCCCAGCCAGAGTTGACCTATTGTTCCAGCAGGAAGTGTAAAAATCACCCTGGAAGTAACGGCCTGATTGGGATTTAGTACCCCGCTGAAAGTAGACACATAAGGGGCGATTTGATCTTCGGAATTCGCCTGAAACGTCTTACCATCAACATCCACGAATATGCCATCGCCTTTCAGCTCTACAGCTGAATTAGAAGAGTTCTCAATGGTGTAGGTGAAGTAACACGAACTTGTTTTGTCCTCATGAACATTCGAACAGGACGGCGCATTCTTATCCAGCGTCATTTTCAGCCCCGAAATGCCTCCGCCGAATAGCGAACATCCCGAAACCAGCAAGGTCGAAGCTACAAGAATTAAGGCTCGAAATTTCATCTTCATCCCCCAGGCACTGCTTTGGGTAGCAATGCGTCGATAGCTAAACTTTAGTTTTTACTCTATGGCAAGAAGTCATTTAGGAACTTCAAGTTTTCTAGCCATCTAAGCTCATTACTATTCTGCGGTGTTCCTCCCGCGATGCGGTTTAGAACAAACTTGCTTGGAAAACTCTCAAGGATTTGGTTCTCCATTGCCTCTGGGGATTTTATCCGCATAGCGAATATTTGTGTGGTGTCTAGGGCTCTGAAACTATCAATGGAGATTTTTGATTCATTCACAGGCCCGTGAAGAAGCCTGTCGAACTGTTTATTAGAGGACCAATGCTGCCTGATGCGCTTCTTCATGCCACCTGCACTTCGTGCGATTCCAACATATGCTTGCTTGAATTGATCGAGAACCATAATGTAAACAACGCTTCCATCAACCCAATCGTTTAGGTCAATGACTTCTTGCATTTTTGGGTAGCTGAGCACAACCATTTCGAGCGCTAGATCGAACTCTCGGGCGCTCAAAGCTTCAAAACGTTCCATGTTCAAATCGAAGTTTTCGAGCGCATCCTTTTGATGCAGCTCGCACCAAACATCTGTGTAAATCTTATGGTCGGCGTCCTCGAAAATCTCAGATTCAGCTTCCCATCTAGCAACATCTTGCTGTCGAGGGAACCAATGAGACGAAACCTTACTTATAGACGCGTAAGTGTCACGCCTAATTCGAAGCCCGTACTTTGCACCCCGTCTGACCATTAGGCCAAAGTGCACCGCCGACTTCTCTGAACCTTCCTCAAGCTCACTTGGCGTCATAGGAAGTTTAGCCCAAACCTTTGGCTTTGATTCGGGCAAGGCGGTCTAGGCCAGCCTGTTCAATGGGTGACTCCGGCCCGATGAGCACTCGAATGGCCTTTAGTAAGAACCTGGTCGCCGGAATAACAAGGCGATTAGGCTTCTTCAAACCGAGCAGCTCACGATGATGATCTTTCAGCGAAATTACTGCGGCGGCAAAGAGAAGTTTGTAGGTGGACCGCACCGAAAACGGCAATGGCGGGTATTTGATGAATGAGACGACTCGCTTGGTTAGGTCGTCGACTCTTAGGCAATCGAATGCGGCAATCTGCTCTTCAAGTTGGTCAAATGTTTTAGGTGTCTTGGTGAGACCGAGGGGTGCGACCGACCGGCCCCACTGCTCGACGTATTGATCGGCGTCTACTGTTTGCACGCAGAAAGTGTTGTGGGCTACCAAAAACGACTCGGTGAAGGCGAGGTGAACCCAGAGAAGAAGGTCTTGGTCGGCAGCCTTATAGCTAACGGTTTCGCTCTTTTTGACGTATTCGCCTTTGACGCGCTCGTGCAGTCGATTGACGCGGCTAGCCTCGCCAGCGACGGCTTCAAACGAACCAAAGGTTGTAACCGTGAGCCAACGAATCGTGCCCGAGAGGCGACCTAGGGCGTCTTGTTCATAACGCGAATGTTGGGCTACGCCAGCTAGCGAACCCGGGTGCAGAGCCTGCATCAGAAGGGCACGGACACCGCCAACCAGAGTTCCAAAGTCGCGGTGCACAACCCACGGCGCATCGCCCGGTTCGAAAAGTCCACCGGTTTCGCCTTTGCCGATTGTCTCGAGCCAAGGGGGAACACCCTTTGGGTCACCCGAGAGGAGACGCCGAAACTTTATTGAGAAAAACTCTTGAACGCGGTTGTTTTTTAGCAAGTGGGTTCACTCACCGGCAGGCTACCGGCAATCAAGAAGTAGTCGACAACCCTTGAGATGCAGGAGTTCGATCTGCCATAGGCGGTGTGCCCCTCCCCTTGGTAGGTGACAAGCAAGCCGTTCGCCAAAACCTTGTGGGCTAAGTCAACAGCCTGCTGATATGGAGTAGCTGGGTCACCCGTGGTACCAATCACCACGATTGTTGGCGCACCATGCGCTGCGTAACTGGCCGGGCGCTCTGCAACGGGGTATGGCCAGTGCGCACAAAGCTCGGCGCCGTTTTGCCAAAAACGGCCGAGGGTTGGGCTAGCGGCAAGCATTCTGTTGTTCTGTTTTGCAACCGCGGCAGGGCTAGAGTCGGAGCGGCCGTCGAGGCAGTTGATCGAAACGAAAGCCTCAAACATATTGTCTGCGTATGTGCCATCGGCATTGCGGTCGTTGTAGAAATCTGCGAGTTGCAAAAACAGCGAGCCATCCTTCTTATTGAAGGCATCATTGAAGGCCTGGGTCAGGTAGGTCCAGTAGTCGTTTGAATACAACGTCATGTCTAGGCCCGTGGTGGTTACGGCAACCCCAGCCTTGCGCCCATCGCTAGTGTCTAGAGGCTTCCTCTCAACCTCGCTGAAGAATTGCGAGATCCGAGCTAGCCCTTGATCAACCGAGCCACTGAACGGGCAGTCAGCCTGGTTATCGATGCAGTCTTTCATGTAGTTGTGAAGGGCCAGGTCGAAGCCTTTCAGCTGGTTGAAGCTTTGGTCTTCGTCTGAGACGGTCGGGTCGATGGCCCCATCGAGAACGAAACGGCCTACGTTTTGCGGGAACAGCGCTGCATAGGTCGTGCCAAGGAATGTTCCGTAAGAAAAGCCGAGATAGTTGAGTTTGCTCTGACCAAAGACTGCACGCAAAAGGTCAAGGTCTTTGGCCGCCGACACGGTGTCGAGGTGACCAAGAATCGAGCCCGTGTTCGCTTTGCAAGCCGCAACAAATTCGGCAACGGCTTTGCGGCTGACCGCCAAGTCTTGCGGCGAACCGGCCGGGAAGCCCGAGTCGGTATACAAAAAGTTGTCCATCTTCTTGGCATCGAAACACTTGACCGGGCTAGAACCTTTTGTTCCGCGAGGGTCGAAGCCGACGATGTTGTATTTCGAGCGAAGTCCTGCCGTGCCAACCGAGTCCAGGTTTGTCGTGGCCAAGTCGATTCCAGAGGCTCCAGGCCCACCCGGGTTCACGAACAAATATTTGCCGGAGCCAGCAATCTGCTTGAAGCTGTAGGCGAGTTTGAAGGTTTCACCCTCAGGGTTCGCCCAGTCGATTGGGGCATTCACAGTGCCGCACAGGAACTCACCACATTTGTGGGTCGAAAGCCTCTGCGAGTAAACCGAGGGTAGACCATTGCTCGCCACAGGCTTTGGTTCTGGGGCGCAAGCGGCAGTGGTTAGAACCAGAGTGGCGATTGCGATTGCACCAAGAAGTTTCCTGAACATTTATCCCCTTCGAAGACTGGCAGCTAAAGCATCAAGCACGGTCGAGTCTCTAACATTCCTTGAGATCCTCAAGCGGGCCTCCTCGATCGCATCGAGTTTGGCGATCGTCGCAGGCGAGGTCGAGTTTGTTGCTAGGTCGACGAGTTCATTGGTCAGGTCTTCGTTCACTAGCTCGACTCCCCCACCAAGCTGAAGGCTCAGGACGTCGCGATATAGGGCCAACAGGTCGACAAAGATTCGATCGAGTGCGTCGCGGAGACTGCGGCTGGCTCTGCGTTTTTGGGCTTCATCGAGTGCCTTGAGTTCACTCCGAAGCGCCGGCGGCACTGTGTCTGCAGCGGTCAAACCCATGCTGTGAAGCAACTGTTCGCGTTCTTCTTCGTCGCGCTCCTTGGCTAAGGCCGTCGCATCTTTGCGAGCGAGGTCAAGCCACTTTTCCGAGGCGATTATTGCGTCGGTTACATCAACGATCTTGATTGCGGCAACCAAGGTTTCTCGGCGCCTTGCGCGGGCCTCTGGGCTGGTTGCCAACCGTCTAGCCATACCAACATGGCTCTGCGCCTCTGCAGCAGCCTGTCGGGCAAGCTTCGGTTCGATACCATCACGCTCAATCAAAAGCCTGGCAACCTCGTCAACCGATGGCACCTTCAACCCAATTCTGCGAACTCGAGAACGAATTGTCGGCAACATGTCAACCTCTGAGGGAGCGCAAAGAATCCAAATAGTGTTGGCCGGCGGCTCTTCTAGAGTCTTGAGTAAAACGTTCGATGCCGTTGCGTGCATGCGATCGGCATCTTCGATGATCAGGATCTTGAATTTGCCCATTGCCGAACCAAAGGCTGCAGACTTAACCAATTCGCGAATCTCGGCGACGGCAATCTGCACCTTGTCTGTGCTCAACACGGCGATGTCTGGATGGGTGCCAGCCTTAGCCAAGGTGCAGGAGTGGCAGTTGCCGCAACCCTGATCTGGGCACTGGAGCGCGGTTGCAAAGGCAAGTGCAAGGTTGCTCCGGCCAGAGCCTGGGGGGCCTGTGATCAGCCAGGAGTGAAAGACCCCCTCGTCACGCTTTTTTACAGCAAGGGCAACCTGGGCTACCGCCTCTTCTTGGCCCGCCATTTCTTGCCAGATTGGAGCCTGAGTCATGCAAGCAACTCGGCAACTCTGACGCGAATGAGTTCTTGAATCTGTTCGCGAGACGCGGTGGCGTCGACGACCAAAAATCTTTCTGGCTCAGCTGCCGCGAGGCCCAGGTAGCATTCACGAACTGCCGCAAAAAACTCAACCTTTTCGCGCTCAAGGCGATCTGGTTCGTTGCCGGTTTGGTCGCGCCTAACCCGAGCGGCCTCGGGGTCGAGGTCGAGTAAAACCGTAAGCTTCGGCAACAACCCGTTGGTTGCCCAAAGCGAAAGGTCACGAACATCTTTGGCGTCAAGCTCACGGCCAGCACCTTGATAGGCAACCGATGAGTCTAGGTAACGATCCTGAATGACAACTTTGCCAGCCTCTAGTGCAGGGCGAATCTTGGTTGCAACGTGGTGAGCCCGATCTGCCGCGTAAAGCAGCGCCTCCGCTCGAGGAGCAACGTCGCCTTTGCGGTGAAGCAGTAGGTGGCGGATTTCTTGGCCAAGCTCAGTGCCGCCAGGCTCAAATGACCTGACTACATCGAATCCTCGCGAGCGCACAAACTCTTCGAGAGCATCGGCCTGGGTCGATTTGCCCACGCCGTCGATTCCCTCAAACGAGATGAACAATCCTGGCACTACTTCTTCTTTCGCGAACCGGCTTTAACAACGCGTGTGGCTGTGCGAACCTTCTTGGCTTTTGCTGGCGCTTGACCCGGCTCTAGTCCAAGTTTCTCACGGCGAATGGCAAGCAGCTCAAAAGCCCTGTCTGGCGCCATCTCTTCGAGCGACTCCTCTTTAGGCACTGTCGCGTTTACGAAACCATCGGTAACGTATGAGCCGAACTGGCCGGTCTTGGCGTAGACCATTCCCTTAGATTCTGGGTCTTCACCAAATTCGCGGAGCGGAGTAGCCGCGGTGCGGCGAGCGCCGTACTTCGGCTGCGCGTAAATCTCGATCGCCTCTTCGAGGGTTAGCGAGAAAATCTGGTCTTCACTGGTCAGCGAGCGAGAGTCTGTTCCCTTGCGAAGGTATGGGCCAAACTTGCCGTTTTGGGCGGTGATGTTGTTGCCGCTCTCTGGGTCAACACCGATCACTCGAGGCAGCGAAAGTAGCTTCAGCGCAGTCTCGAGGTCGATGGTGTGTGGGTCCATGCTCTTAAACAACGAAGCGGTCTTGGGCTTGGCCGCCTTTTCGTCATCTAGAACGATGTATGGGCCAAAGCGACCAACCTTGAACAAGATATTGTGGCCAGTTTCTGGGTCAACACCTAGGACGCGATCGGTGACCACTGGCGCATCAACAAGCTCTTGCGCCTTCGTAGGGGTCAGTTCGTCTGGCGCCAACTCTTCGGGAATGTTGACGATGCGGCGACCGTTTTCGTCGGCGCCTGGCGCATCGGGAGCGCCAAACACCTCAAGATATGGGCCGTACTGACCGGTTCTTAGAGTGATATCGTCGGTGATCGAAATCGAGTTGATAGCGCGAGGGTCTTGGTCGAGGATGTTTTCGGCAGTTGGCTGTAGACCAACCATTTCGCCACCACCAAAATAGAACTGCTTGAGCCAGTCGAGACGGTCGACTTCGCCATCGGCGATTCGGTCGAGGTCTTCCTCCATCTTGGCAGTGAATTTGTAGTCGATTAGCTTGCCGAAGTTTTCTTCGAGGAATCGCGTAACAGTGAAGGCGATCCATTCAGGCACAAGCGCTTGACCACGCTTCGAGACATAACCCTTGGCGATGATGTTAGACATGATGGCTGCGTAAGTCGATGGGCGGCCAATGCCGTCTTCTTCTAGCGCCTTAACCAAACTCGCTTCTGTAAAACGAGGTGGCGGGGAGGTTGTGTGGTCTTTCGCGTAGATGTTCGAAATCTTTACTGCCTGGCCAACCTCAAGGTTTGGCAACTTTGCTTCGTCGCTGTCTTCGGCGTTACGAGCCTCGTCTTGGCTTTCTTCGTAGGCAGCTAGGAATCCTTTGAAGGTGATTACCGTACCGCTCGCGGTGAACTCTGCGGTTCGACCATCAGCTAGTGGGCCAACCGCGATTCTCACGGTGGTGGTTGAAACCTTGGCATCTTGCATCTGCGATGCAACAGTGCGCTTCCAGATCAGATCGTAGAGCTCTAGTGCTCGGCCATGCAAAACACTCGCAAGTTCGCTCGGGCGTTTGAATTCTTCGCCAGCTGGGCGAATAGCTTCGTGCGCCTCTTGGGCGTTCTTCGATTTTCCGGTGTAAACGCGAGGTGAATCTGCTACCAGCTCAGAACCGAACATCTCGGCGGCCTGCTTGCGAGCGGCCGCAATCGCCTGACCCGAAAGGGTTGGCGAGTCGGTTCGCATGTATGTGATGTGACCTTCTTGGTAAAGCGACTGGGCGGTGTCCATGGTCTGCTTTGCCGACATTCGAAGCTTGCGAGAAGCCTCCTGCTGAAGGGTCGAAGTGGTGAACGGCGCGGCCGGGCGGCGGGTGCTTGGCTTCGACTCAACCGAGGTCACCACAACCTTTACGGCTGGGTTCGAGATAGCTCCGGCGAGCGCAAACGCTGCTTCTTTGTCGAGCAACATCACATCTGCTGTGAGCTGACCAAGGTCGTTGAACGAGTCACCAGTGGCAATGCGTTTGCCATCGATCGAGAGCAACTTGGCTTCAAACTCGTTTTCGCCACTCTTCTCGGTGTTGAAGGTAGCTTTGACGTCGTAGTAGGCAGCCGAAACGAAAGCCATGCGTTCGCGTTCGCGCTCAACCACCAAACGAACGGCAGGCGACTGAACACGGCCGGCACTTAGCCCCCGGTTCACCTTGCGCCAAAGCACAGGCGATATTTCGTAGCCGAACAAACGGTCTACGATGCGTCGCGTTTCTTGCGCCTGAACCAAGTCGTCGTCTAGCGGACGGGTGTGTTCAAGAGCACCCTGGATCGCCTCTTTGGTGATTTCGTGAAAAACCATTCGGCTAACGGGAACCTTAGGCTTCAAGACCTGAAGCAGGTGCCATGCGATGGCCTCACCTTCGCGGTCTTCATCGGTTGCAAGGAACACTTCGTCTGCACCCTTGAGCGCAGCCTTCAGTTCGCTAACCGTCTTGGCCTTACCAGCACTGATTGCGTAATACGGCTCGAAGTCGTTTTCGATGTTTACGGCAAACTTGCCGAACGGCCCCTTTTTGAGTTCCTTTGGCAGGTCACGAGGCTCGACTAGCTCGCGGATGTGACCAACCGAGGCAAGGACCGTGTAGTCGTTGCCTAGGTATTTCGAGATCGTTTTCGCCTTGGCGGGCGACTCAACGATTACGAGCTTGTTAGCCAAAAGTTCTCCTAAAAGTGGTTATTACTTGACGAGGCGGAACATCATCATCGGGTAGCGGTAGTTTTGACCGCTCGAAGTGGCAACGGATGCCATGATTCCGAAAATGAACGGCAAAACCAGAGATCCGACATACAGGAACCAGCCGACGCCACAGGTCACTACCCCAAGAACACCAACAGCAATGTTGATGATTAGCCACAGAAGCTGGAAGTTCAGAGCCTCGGTGGCCTGCTCGCGAACATATGGGTCACGCTGTGCGGTAGCCGAGCCTCGGATAATCAATGCTGGAATCCAGCCGAAGCCGAGTCCTGCAAGAACGCCACCAAGGTGAGCCCACATGGCAACCTGGTTGCTGTTGCTGCCGCTACTTGCATAGCCGCCAGAGGTGGCGTTGTTGAAGCTTGGCTGACCTGCAGAAGAGTTTGCTTGAGCAGATCCACAGTTAGGGCAGAAGCTAGCTCCGTTGTGCGAAGCGCCACAGTTTGAACAAAAAACAGCCATCGGTTTACCTTTCTAAATGCCGGCACGTGCCTCAGCAACTATAAGCGGACTTATTCGCACACTAACGTACACGCTATTTGCGACAACCCTGCAAGTCACCATTTGGTATTGGCTTCGAGCCACCATCAACGCAGCCACCTCACAAGGTATTCCCGTCGCTAAACCGCGAAGTGAGTCGGCCGCTGCGACGGCTGCCTGATCGGTCACTACTTGGAGTCTGGCTTCTGCAACTATTGCCTTGATTGGGATTTGCAGGATGGCAAACAGCGCAAGCACCATGGCCATCAGGCCGAGGGCGAGAACGGTGCCAGAACCTTGGTCGTTTAGAGGCCGAGTTTGCGGGCGCATGAACGTTCCTCGATTTCTATCGGCTGGGTCGATGTGATCGCGTGAACGCAAACCAGGTCGGCCAGGTACTCGACCTTTGCCGTTACACCAAGTTGCTGAGCCAATGGACCGATGGTTTCGCCTCTGGCCAACGCTCTCGAAAGCGTGCCGGCGGCATAGACCGCTTGAACTCGCTGGACTCCGAGAACTAGGCCGGCGATAAGCGTGGCACCAACGAGCAGAACGGTTGGCAACACAACCGCCAGCTCGGCGGTGACGCTACCCGTTTGGGTTCGTAAATGTGAGTGCACTTTTCACCAACCCGAGCAGCATTTGCTTGACCTCGTCGCTTCGCATAATGACCACGAGTAACCCAGCAAAGCCAACAGCGGCCATGGTTGCGATTGCGTATTCGGCCGTTGCCGAGCCGCGTTCTGACTTGAACATTTCTTCTCCTATATATGTGTGTTTTATTTCAGTTACCCCTCAGCATCGAGGCGGCCAGCGGGACCACCGCGATGAGTACAAAAGCCGGCAAGACAGCTAGGCCAAGCGGCCACATGAGGCGAACCCCGGCCTCGTGGATTCTCTTTTCGCTGGACAACCGCCACGCCAACCTCAACCTGTCTGCTTCTGCCCGGGCTAGCTTGGCAACAGCCAAACCGGTATCGGCGGAGGTTTCAAGGATTCTCACTATTTCGGGCTGGGCGCCAAATGCTGCTTCGACCTCGCCGATGGCTATGCGCTGGGCAAGGCCTGAGTTCATGGCTGCCGCAAAAGCGTCTAGCGCTGCCCCTGGATCAGCAGAGCTGGTTTTTGCCCTCTCGAGAATCCGGTTGCTCCAACGGCGGCCGCAATAAAGAAGTAAGGCCCCGAGCATGATTGAGCCGCCGGTGGCAAGGTTCAGTGAGTTGAGCACCTTCATGCCAAGCAGCTGGGCTCCGAGAAGCACCAGAAGAGGCAGGGTCGTGACCAGTTTGGCCGATGCTTTTGGGCCACTCGCCGCTATCTCGAGTTCGGCAAAAGCCTTGGCTTGGTCTGCCTCGACTTGAGCGAGCCTTTCGAGGTTTTCGGCGGGTGGCGAACCCAGTCTTTCGCAGAGCGCCAGTGTTTGAAGGGCAATGGCGTTCGGTTGAAACCTGCGGCGCACTTCGGCAACGCTCATGCCCGATTTGAGAGCGGCGGCGATGGTTGCTGTGTCAGTCAAAGAGCTCACCCAACCTCGCGACCCTAGTGTTGCCTGCTTCGAGGTGAATGACTAGGTCTATCGCAGTTTTGGCGAGGGCGACTGTGGTTTTGGGGGTCAGGCCGGCTAGAAGGCCCAACCCGATTAGGCGCTCAGGCACTGCCTCGAGCGAGTTCGCGTGGAGAGTCGCAGCAGATCCGGCATGACCCGTGTTTAGCGCTTGCAACATCAGGCCGAATTCGGCTCCGCGAACTTCACCCAGGATTATTCGGTCTGGGCGCATGCGCAAAGCTTCACGAAAAAGCCTCTCGACTGCAAGCTCACCCCTGCCTTCGATGTTGGCCTGCCTCGCGACTAGCGACACAAAGTTTGGGGGTTCGAATGCCAGCTCTGCTACATCCTCGATCGTGATTACGCGTTCACAACTTTTTGCGAGCATTGACCTCAAAAGCGTTGTTTTACCAGCACCGGTTGCTCCCGAAACCAAAAAGTTTTTGCGACTATTTACGATTTCTTGTAGTTCTGGGGTGATGTCGAAGGTTCGAGCCGTGTGCTTTCTGATCGAAATAAGCGGCCGATCGGTTACCCCCGCGGGCAACACTGCATGGACCCGATAGCCGTCAACCGAAACGTCGGCAAACGGGTTGGCCAAATCTAGGTGGCGACCTCCGCGGTCGCAAAGCTCAACGGCTAAACGAGCAACGCCCGCCTGGTCTAGTTCTAGGTCGCAGGGCTGCCAGACCCCTGAAATCAGGGCGAAAGCGACATCACCGTTGATCACAATGTCGGTTAGTTCTTGGCGGGCCATCACTTCTTCGAATCGCATTTGCCAAGAATCGCAACTGGGTAGCTGTTGCTAGCGAGAATGTTGGAAAGTGTGGAGAACCCAGTTAAAAAGATGCCGGCAGGTTCTGGGGGAGAACCTGCCGGCAAGGCGGCACCTATTGGGGGAATCGGTGCCGCACGGACGGCGCTAAGGCCGTCTAGATAAGCATAAGCGAAACAAGATAACGATTATTCCCTTTGCGCTTATTCACAGGAAGTTTTATGGCAGGATTACGCGTTAAGTACCAAAACGAGAAAGACAACGATGTCTGATTCAATTGAAATCCAGTCTCACGAGACTAGACACTTCGCTCCGTCGGCAGAATTCGCCGCAAATGCTCAGGCAAAGCCTGAGATCTACCAGCGCGCAAAGGCCGACCGCCTAGGTTTTTGGGCCGAGCAAGCAAACCACCTACACTGGCACAAGCCGTTCACCAGAACCCTCGACTGGTCAGAAGCACCGGTTGCCAAATGGTTCGACGATGGCGAGCTCAATGTTGCATACAACTGCCTAGACCGCCACGTGCTCGCCGGAAACGGCGACCGCATCGCAATTCACTTCGAGGGTGAGCCGGGCGACTCAAAGTCATACACCTACGCCGAGCTAACCAATGAAGTAAAGCGTGCCGCCAACGTTCTTATCAGCCTAGGAATTCGCCGTGGCGACCGCGTCGCAATCTATCTGCCGATGATCGCCGAGGCGGTTATCTCGATGCTCGCGGTTGCCCGAATCGGCGCAGTCCACTCGGTTATCTTTGGTGGCTTCTCAGCCGACTCACTTGCAACTCGCATCCAGGACGCACAGGCAAAACTCGTGATCACCGCTGATGGCGGTTACCGCAAAGGCAAAGCCAGCGCACTCAAGCCAGCCGTCGATGAGGCACTCAAAGACAACAATTGCCCAACCATCGAAAACGTTCTCGTGGTTAAGCGAACCGGCGATGACGTCGCGTGGACGCCAAAAGACATCTGGTGGTCTGACGCAATGGCGAATGCCGATGCTGAGCACATTGCCGAGGCTTTCCCAGCCGAAAATCCGCTCTTCATTCTTTATACGTCTGGCACCACGGGTAAGCCGAAAGGCATCTTGCACACATCCGGCGGTTACCTAACTCAGGCTGCCTACACTCACCGGAATGTTTTCGACCTTCGCCCAGAAAGCGATGTCTACTGGTGCACCGCCGACGTCGGCTGGATCACCGGGCACTCCTACGTTGCCTACGGGCCACTGGCGAATGGCGCAACGCAGGTCATTTACGAGGGCACGCCGGACGCACCACACCCTGGCCGCTGGTGGGAGGTCATCGAGAAGTACAAGGTGACCCTGCTCTACACGGCACCGACTGCGATTCGTTCGTTCATGAAACTCGGACGCGAAATTCCAGACAAATTCGATCTGTCTTCTTTGCGCGTCCTCGGTTCAGTTGGTGAACCGATCAACCCAGAAGCCTGGATGTGGTACCGCGAGGTTATCGGCGGCAACCGCGCACCAATCGTTGACACCTGGTGGCAGACCGAAACCGGCGCAATCATGATTTCGCCGCTACCCGGCATAACCGATACCAAGCCTGGTTCGGCACAGGTGCCGCTACCCGGCATTGTGGCAAAGGTGGTTGGCGAAGACGGCGCTGAGCTTGGCAACGAGCAGGGCGGCTACCTCACCATCGCAGAGCCTTGGCCCTCGATGCTTCGCGGAATCTGGGGCGACCCGGAGCGCTTCAAAGAAACCTATTGGGAACGCTTCGACGGCCAATATTTTGCCGGCGACGGCGCCAAAAAAGACGAGGACGGCGACATCTGGTTGCTTGGCCGCGTAGACGACGTTATGAACGTGTCGGGCCATCGCCTTTCGACCGCAGAAATTGAATCGGCGCTGGTTTCGCACCCCTGGGTTGCCGAGGCTGCTGTGGTTGGTGCGAAAGATGAAACGACCGGTCAGGCTGTGGTTGCGTTCGTGATCTTGCGTCTAGACCAGGTCGAAGCTGCCGGCTCTGACTCAGACGTTAGCCGCGTGCTTCGCGAACACGTTGCCAAAGAAATTGGCCCAATTGCCAAGCCGCGACAGATCATGGTCGTCGGTGAATTGCCCAAGACTCGCTCGGGCAAGATCATGCGTCGACTGCTGCGCGATGTTGCAGAAGACCGCCCCATCGGAGATGTCACAACTTTGGCAGACACCACTGTGATGAACATCATCAGCGGCAAGATCGCCGCTGGCGCGAACGACTAGTTACTCGAACTCAACAATCAGTTCGAGCTCAACTGGTGAATCCAGTGGCAAAACAGGTACGCCTACTGCGCTGCGCGCGTGAGCACCCTTTTCGCCAAACACTTCGCCAAGAAACTCTGATGCACCGTTGATCACACCTGGCTGACCAGAAAACTCTGGAACCGAAGCCACGAAGCCAACCAGCTTCACAACGCGAGTCACGCGGTCGAGATCACCAATAGCCAGTTTCACTGCGGCGAGCGCGTTCAAAACGGCTGTGCGAGCATAGTTTTTCGCATTTTCTGGGCTAACACTTGCGCCAACCTTGCCGGTTTCTGGCAACTGGCCTGCGGTGAACGGCAACTGGCCGCTGGTGAAGACAAGGTTTCCGGTGACAACCGACGGCACGTACGAGGCGACGGGTTTCGCCACCTCTGGCAGTGGGTGTCCGAGTTCAATGAGTCTTGCTTCGATCTTCGACATCTAGGCCAACTCTCGCTTGAAAATGGCGAGCATTCCGCCTTGTGCATTGGTGTTTACCGAGACAAGCTCCCAGCCGTCAACACCCCAACTGTTCAAAATCATGGCCTCTTTGTGCAAAAGCAACGGAACCGTGGCGTACTCCCACTTGATCATTTTCAGCATCCTCTCAGAGATAGCAGGTAACCTAGAGTCTATGTCTGGTCAGAGAAACAGGGGCGCTGGCCCACTATCGAAGATCCTCAAATTCAGTGGGCTAAGTTCGATCGCTGGTTTGTTGGGTGTTGCGCTTTTGGCACCAATCGCAATCGTCGGAGCGGTTGCTACCGGTGTAGGTGTGTCGATTTTCGACAACCTACCGCCATACATCAAGCCGGTCACTGCCTCGCAGGCATCAACCCTTTTTGCACTCGACGACACCGGCAAGCCGGTGGAGGTTGCTCGCTTCTACGAAGAAAACCGAATCTCGGTTAGTTACGATCAAATCAGCTCAAACTTTAGAGACGCCGCAATCGCGACCGAAGACCCAAACTTTTGGACCCACAACGGTGTCGACTGGGTTTCGCTGATTCGCGCCAGCCTTACCAACGTTGCCACTGGCGGTAGCGGCCCAGGTGGTTCGACCATCACGATGCAGTACGTCAAAAACTCGCTGATTCAGGCGGCAACCATCGCGGGTGACCAAAAAGCCATTGATGCGGCTCGCTCGCGAGGCTTAGACCGCAAGATTAAAGAGATTCGTTACGCCCTTTCACTCGAAGAAACCACGAGCAAGCAAGACATTTTTGCCGGCTATGCCAACCTTTCGTTCTTTGGTCACCAGATCAACGGCATCGAAGCCGCGTCGCAGTACTACTACGGCAAAAGCGCAAAAGACCTGACCTTGCCAGAAGGTGCGATGCTCGCAGCAATGCTGAAGGCCCCTGAAGACTACCGACCAGACGCTACCGCGAACCTTGAGCGAGCCAAGGGTCGCCGCGACTACGTGATTCAGAACATGGCCAACAAAGGTTACGTAACCCAGGCTGAGGCAGACGCAGCGAAGGCCACTCCGGTGACGGTGCACGTAACCAAGGTTCCAACCGGTTGCGAGTCAAACCAGCAAACCGCGTTCTTCTGCGACTACGTGATCTGGACGATTCGAAACAGTTCCGAATTCGGCCCAACTCTTGCCGACCGTGAACTAAAACTCAAAACCGGTGGCCTAGACATCTACACCACCATGAACCTAAAGCTCCAGGCCGCGGCAGACACGGCTAGCAAGAAGTGGGTTCCGGTCGCCGACCCGAGTGGAATCGGTACTGCCAGCGTCTCGGTTGAGGTTGGCACTGGCCGAGTTCTTGCGATGGCAGAGAACCGCATCTACGACCAAACTCAAAGCAGCGAAAAAGGCCACACCTCAGTGAACTACGCAACCGACAAAGCCTACGGTGGTTCATCGGGCTTCCAGGTTGGTTCGACCTACAAGCTGTTCACTCTCGCGCAGTGGTTGAAGGCCGGTTACAAGCTAAACGACCACGTTGACGGACGCGTCAAAGAATGGAACGCCAGTGACTTCTCGGCGCGCTGTGGAAGCCTCGTCGGAACCTGGGCACCGCGCAACATCACCCATGAGCCTGAAGACACAACCGTGGTTCACGCCACCGCGATCTCTGAGAACACCGCGTTCGCATACATGGCGTCCAAGTTGGATCTTTGCGACATTCGCGACACCGCGCTGGCATTTGGTGTTCACCGCGCCGACGGCCAAGAGCTTCAGTATGTGCCTTCATCGGTAATTGGTGTCAACGAAATCGCTCCAATCTCGATGGCGGCAGCCGTTGCTGCTATCTCGAACAAAGGCGTGTACTGCGCCCCGCTGGCAATCGACAAAGTCGTTGTTCGTGAAACCAACGAGCAACTAACCGTGCCGCAACCGACCTGCACGCCGGCGGTAGACCCCGACGTTGCCGCAGGTATGACCTATGCGATGCGCGCGGTAATGTCTGGCGGTACCGGTGGAGCTTCAAACACCGGTGACGGAGCAGCTCTCGCGGGTAAGACCGGTACAACAGACTCGGGCGTGCACACCTGGATGACCGGTTTCTCGAGCACCGTCGGCACCGCAACCTGGGTTGGTAACGTCTCGGGCAACACATCGTTGAGCAGAATCTTGCTCAACCACAAAGCCGGGAACACCGTGCGTCACGACATTTGGCGCTCGATCATGAAGGTCGCCAACTCGATCTTCAAACCAGGCCCACTAGCGAGCCCGCCGCAGTCGATGATCGATGCCAGAATGATCACCGTGCCAGACATCAGTGGCCAGCTCCCAAGTGCGGGTAAGCAGGTTATTGACTCGAGCGACCTAAACTCCGGCATCGTCGTTCAGGCTATTGCTTCAGACAAGCCCGCCGGGCAGGTTGCATCGACGAGCCCTCGCGCGGGAACCTCGGTTCCGAGCGGAACAACTGTCAAAATCTTCGTCTCAAAGGGCGGCAAGGTTAGGATCCCTTCGGCTGGAATCGTTGGTGAAACCAAAGCCACGGCAAAGCAAACGCTGCTAAACCTTGGTTTCGCGGCCGTGAGCGAACCGCAGCCTTCGCAGTCGCAGTTCTTCCAGCACTCGGCCACGATTCCGGCAGGTAACGTAATTGGCACCACACCTAAGGTTGGCAGCCTCGCTGGCATCGACACCGCGATTCTGCTCATCATCAGCCTCGGCCCGTAATGTTTTGGCTTTGGCTGCTCCTCGGGGTTGGCGCACTCGTTTTTGTGTGGGCGGCCCTCATCGAGCGAAACCTCTTTGTGGTCAAGCACGATTCGGTCGCAGTTTTACCTAAAGGCTCGGCACCGATTCGCGTTTTGCACATCAGCGACATTCACATGGCCCCGTGGCAGAAGCGCAAACAGCGTTGGGTGAGCGAACTCGCCAAACTTAGAGTCGACCTTGTTGTAGACACCGGCGATAACCTGGGGCACCTCAATGCCGTTCAGCCAACGCTAGCCGCCCTCGCTCCCCTGATTGATTTGCCTGGCGTGTTCGTCAATGGATCAAACGATTACCACGCACCCAGCTTCAGAAACCCGTTCAACTACCTGTTCAAGCCTTCGACCCCAACGCCTGGCAAAGAGTTAGACACCGCACGGTTTCTAAACGGCCTCGAAAAGGGTTGGCTAAACCTGAATAACCGCAGCGGCGAGCTGACCATCAAGGGCATCAAAATCGGTTTCGTGGGCCTAGACGACCCCCATGACCAACTTGCCGAGTACGGCTCGATTCGCCCGCCAGAAGGCACAGACGTGCTGTTTGGGGTAGCTCATGCGCCATACCTGCGCGTGATCGAAGAATTGGGCGACAGCGCGATCATTTTCGCGGGGCACACCCACGGCGGGCAGGTTTGTTTGCCTGGCGGCAGAGCAATAGTTACCAACTGCGACCTGCCCGCAAAAAACGCCAGAGGACTCAGTGGGTGGTCGACGGCGAAAGGTGAAACCTTTTTGAATGTTTGCGCTGGTTTAGGCACTTCGATCTTTGCGCCGGTGCGCCTATTTTGCCGCCCCGAGGTCAGGCTTCTGACCCTACTGCCAAAAAACTAGTTACCGGTGGCCCAAACCTTCGGCCCTAGCACGATGTATTTGTGAGCCGCATTTTCGCAACGAGCAGCGGTGCCATCGACGAAACAGCTGATGCCGTCAAGCGTCACCCGCTCCCCCGAATTCAGAGTTGCAGCATTGGTTGGGTCGGCGTAAGCGCCACCCGAGCAGACGAAGTCAGCAGTCTTGGTGCCGTCGGTCGGGGTTTCGGCGAAAAGTTGAACCTGGTAACCGTAGCTGAACTCGCATGAAGCTGGCACCGGAATAGGTGAGTAGAGGGCGTCTGCCTCACTCTGTTCGCAAATAACGTTTTTGCGGTCCACGTTGATCGTGCACCAGGTAGGCCCGTCGCCGACTCTAAATGTGTAGTCGCCGAATTCGCCGGCAAAGTTCACTGGCTCAACGTCTACGACGTTGGCTGGCGGAGCAGTCGGAATAAGCGACGCAGCTACCGAAGGTACCGGATCTGCCGAAGTGGTTGGTGCCGGCTCCGGCGAAGAACAACCGGCGAGAGTAAGCGCAACGCCTACAGCAAAAAGTGAAGTTAGGAGTCTCGGCACATCTCAAACATAAAGCCGAGACACCCCGCAAACCCGCAGGTTTACTAGTGTTTTGCCGAATTAAAACTCGGCGGCAACCAACTCGGCGATTTCGTAGGTGTTCAGCGCCGCACCTTTTCGAAGGTTGTCGCCAACAACGAACAATTCGATGCTGTTTTTGAAGTCAAGTGATTGGCGAATACGCCCGACAAAGGTTGGGTCTTGGCCGGCAACCAGGTTCGGCGTTGGGTAGACACCGTTTGCTGGGTCATCTAAAACCTTGATGGTCGGCTGAGCCGAAAGAACTTCACGAACCTCATCGGCAGTTAGCTCGTTTGCGAAAGTCGCGTGAACCGTAAGCGAGTGCGAAACTTGCACGGGCACACGAACGCAGGACGCAGCAACCTTAAGGTCGGCGATACCGAGAATCTTGCGTGACTCATCTCGGACCTTCATCTCTTCAGACGAGTGGCCGCCATCTTTCAGCGAACCAGCGAAGGGAATCACGTTCAAGGCGATCGGCCAGGCCCAAGGCGAAGAATCTGCCGAAACTCCGGCAGCAGCCAAAGCCGCGGCAACGTCGCCAGAGGCGAGTCCCAGCTGCTTCTGACCGCCGACAACCTCAAGCTCATCGGCTAGCCGATCGATACCAGCGGCACCCGCGCCTGAAACGGCTTGGTAAGAAGAAACGACGAGTTCTTTCAAAGTCC
This sequence comes from Microbacteriaceae bacterium, assembly GCA_947455435.1. Lineage (GTDB taxonomy): Bacteria > Actinomycetota > Actinomycetes > Actinomycetales > Microbacteriaceae > Rhodoluna. The sequence continues at coordinate 7,884 of CANGNZ010000014.1, read as the reverse complement.
ACCTGTCGTGTAGCGCGCCCATCGCGGCCATCATGGTCAGGGTGGTGCAGTTCGGGTTAGAGATGATGCCTAGTGGGCGGTTCTTCGCTTCGCCAGGGTTTACCTCAGGCACAACCAAAGGCACGTCTGGGTTCATTCTGAACGCACCAGAGTTGTCAACCGCGACGGCTCCGCGCTCAGCCGCGATAGGAGCCCAAACCTCAGAAACCTCGTCTGGCACATCAAACATCGCAATGTCGATACCGTCAAAAGCTTCAGGCGAAAGCGCAACAACCGTCAACTCTTCGCCGTGCACTGTGATCTTCTTGCCTGCCGAACGAGGGCTGGCAATCAAACGAATCTCGCCCCAAATGTTTTCGCGGCTGTTGATGATGCCAATCATCACGGTGCCAACGGCTCCTGTAGCACCAACGAGTGCGAGGTTTGGTTTGCGGCTCATCTGTTTCTCCTAGCGTCCGGTTCCGGCGTAAACGATTGCCTCAACGTCACCGTCAAGGCCAAAGGCGGTGTGCACTGCGCGGGCAGCGTCGTCGACCTCGCCAAGCGAAGTAACCACAGAGATGCGAATCTCAGAAGTTGAAATCATTTCGATGTTGATGCCTGCCTTAGCCAAGGCGTTGAACAGGGTTGCCGAAACGCCAGAATGGGTTCGCATGCCTGCACCGACAACCGAAAGTTTGCCGATTTCGTGGTCGACTTCGAGCTCACGGTAACCGAGCGAAGCCTGAGCTGCAGCTAACGCCGCCTCAACCTTTGCGCAGTCGCCCTTTGGGAGGGTGAACGAGATGTCTGAAACCTTGTCTTCGATGTCGACACCGGTTGGGGTGTTCTGAACGATCATGTCGATGTTGGCGCCGGCATCGGCAACTGTGGTGAACAAAGCAGCCGCTTTGCCAGGCAGGTCAGGGATACCGATAACGGTGATCTTCGATTGGCTCTTGTCGGTTGCGACACCCGAAACGACTGACTCTTCCATGTTTTCTCCTAGCTTGCCCGAATAAACTTTTGTGCCTGGGTCGGTGCTGAACGTCGAACGCACTCGCAAATCCACGTTGTGGCGGCGGGCGAACTCAACGGCACGAATATGCAAAATCTTCGCCCCCGCAGCAGCCAACTCGAGCATCGATTCGACATCGATGTAGTCGAGCTTCTTAGCCGAAGGAATCTGGCGAGGGTCGGCTGTGTATACGCCGTCCACGTCTGAGTAGATCTCACAAACGTCGGCTTTCAAAGCTGCGGCAAGTGCCACAGCTGTGGTGTCTGAACCGCCGCGTCCGAGGGTCGTGATGTCGCGAGTCTCTCGGTTGAAGCCCTGGAAACCGGCCACGATTGCGATGTCTCCAGCGTTCAGAGCTTCCTGAATACGATCTGGGGTCACCTCTGCGATTCGCGCATTACCGTGAACCTCATCTGTGATGATTCCCGCTTGCGAACCTGTGAAAGAGCGCGAGGACGCACCAGCGGCGTTGATTGCGAGAGCAAGAAGCGCCATCGAAATACGCTCACCAGAAGTTAGGAGCATGTCGAGTTCGCGAGGGGCCGGGTTTTCGGTGACCTGGTTTGCTAGGTCGAGCAGTTCGTCGGTGGTGTCACCCATGGCTGATACCACCACAACAACTTGGTTTCCGGCGCGCTGAGTTTCGATGACGCGGTTTGCCACGTGCTTGATCTTTGCGGCGTCGCCAACAGACGAGCCGCCGTATTTCTGCACGATTAGAGCCAAGTTACACTCCCGGTTTGCCAGGTGAAGGGTGGGGGTTCGACGCTGAACCTCAAGTCTATCCGACTACGAGACTGTTCGCCTGCCCTCGAAAGCTCGACCAAGGGTCACTTCGTCGGCATATTCGAGGTCTCCGCCAACCGGCAAGCCAGAAGCCAAACGTGAAACGATTATTCCGAGCGGCGAAAGCATGCGCGTCAGGTAGGTCGCGGTCGCCTCCCCCTCAAGGTTCGGGTCGGTTGCGATGATCACCTCTTGAATCTCTGTGTTACCCAAACGGGTCATCAACTCTTTGATGCGAAGCTGGTCTGGGCCAATGCCTTCGATCGGGCTGATTGCCCCGCCGAGCACGTGATATAGCCCCTTGAACTCGCGGGTGCGCTCGATAGCCTGAACATCTTTCGACTCTTCGACAACACAGATCGAGGTCTGCGAGCGCCTTGGGTCGCGGCAGATGTTGCATCGCTCTTCTTCAGAAACGTTTCCGCAAACCTCACAGAAACGCACGCGCTCCTTCACCTCAAGCAAAACCTGAGCGAGCTTCTTGGCGTGGTCGTCTTCGGTTTGCAAAAGGTAGAAGGCGATTCGCTGAGCCGACTTAGGGCCCACACCGGGCAACCGACCCAGTTCGTCAATAAGTTCCTGAACAACGCCTTCGTACATTACTTCTCATCCAATGGTTTGGCGTCGAGAATCTCGCGCAGCAAAGAAGCACCATATCGGCCGTCGTCAACAGGTTCAGGTTCGGCAACAACCTCCGGCTCAGGTTCAGGCACAACCTCCGGCTCAGGCGCAACCTCGACCACAGGTTCAGGCGCAACCTCAATGACCTTGGTCTCAGGAGCGGCGGCGAGGTATGGCTTGAACTTCACGGTAACGCCAAATTCTTCAAAGATTGCCGAACGTAGAACATCTGGCGCACCTTCGGCAGCCTTGAACTTTTCGAGGTCGTATTGCGAAGGGAACCTGACGGTCAACACCTCACCATCAAAGTCCATCACGTCTAAACCAAAGGCAACCAACCACGCAGCCATTGATTTGCTCTCAACCTTGCGCAAGATTTCTTGCCAAGCGGCCTTCATCTGAGTCAGTGTGACAGCACCAACGGCGGCAGGGGCGGCCGGAGCAACCTGCGCGGCTGCGGCGGCGGCAGGCGCAGAAGCGACCGGTGCCGGAGTCGGCGAACCTACAGGTGAGGCGCCCTCACCGATACCGATTCGACGCTCCAAGCGCTCGAGACGCGCGAGCGAACCGATTTCAGATGCGTTCGCTCCAGGAACAAGCACCTTGGCAATCATCAGCTCGAGGTGAAGCTTTGGGCTTGTTGCGCCAGACATCGCGCTCAATGCCGAGTTCACCTCTGAGGCCGCATGGGTCAACTCGGCTTGGCCGAACTTGCTGCCCTGAACCTTCATCTTGTCGATCATGTCGTCGGTTGCTCCACGCAACACGGCCTTAGCTTCTGCGCCAACAGACGCCACGAGAATAATGTCGCGCAAACGCTCGAGGAGGTCTTCAACAAACTGGCGTGGGTCTTGGCCAGACTGAATCACCTTGTCTACCGCACCAAAAGCCGAAGCCGAGTCGCGAATAGCCAAAGCATCAACGGCGTCGTCAAGCAGCGACTCAGGGGTGTAACCCAGCAAAGCAACAGCTCGGTCGTATTCGACTCGCCCTTCTGAGCCGGCAATCAACTGATCGAGCAAAGACAAAGAGTCTCGAACCGAGCCTCCACCCGAACGAACCACAAGTGGCATGACTCCAGGGGCAATCTCAACTTTCTCTGATGTGCAAACCTCTTCGAGGTAATCGATCATCTGGGCAGGAGGAACAAGGCGGAAAGGGTAGTGGTGGGTGCGCGAACGAATCGTCGCAATCACCTTGTCTGGCTCGGTAGTCGCAAAGATGAACTTCACGTGAGCTGGTGGTTCTTCAACAATCTTGAGCAGCGCGTTGAAGCCTTGAGGCGTAACCATGTGCGCCTCGTCGAGAATGAAGATCTTGTAGCGGTCACGAGCAGGCGCATAACCGGCGCGCTCACGAAGCTCTCGAGCATCGTCAACACCGTTGTGCGAGGCCGCGTCGATCTCGACCACGTCTAGCGAACCGCCGCCGTCACGCGCGAGCTCAACGCAAGAATCGCATTTGCCACAAGGGGTATCGGTTGGGCCTTCGGCGCAGTTTAGGCATCGAGCAAGAATTCGCGCAGAAGTCGTTTTGCCGCAACCGCGTGGGCCAGAAAACAAATAAGCGTGGTTTACCCGGTCAGATCTAAGAGCTGCCATCAACGGCGCGGTCACCTGAGACTGACCGATCAGCTCGGCAAAATTCTCTGGACGATAACGACGATAAAGAGCGGTAACCACGTTTAGAGCCTAGTCTCCTCAACCGACAGTGCAGCCTAATAAAAAGACTCCCCGCACACCCGTCAGAGCCCAGTTACCCTTGCTATCTTTCGATCCTGGGGGAGTTGGCCGAGGTGACGCCGCACGGGGAGTCCTTTGTAATTGTATTCCCCCTCACCTATCCTTGGAGAACCTGTGAACAGAACATTATTTGGGGGAACAATGAGCGACTTTAACTTGGACGAATTCGTCACCGCACCGGCAAAGAAGTCATTCTTCGCCAAAATCGCCGGGCTCAGCCTCAAAGTGAAGCTCGCAACTGCGGCCGGACTCGTCGTCCTAGTGGGTGGCGGCAGCGCCTTCGCCTACAGCGCCCTCAATACTCCAGATGCAGTTGTTGGCCTTGCCCTAGCGTCAGTCTTTGGCGATGCAAACCCAAGCTTCGAAGTCAGTGCCGATGTGCAAAGCAACGGCGTCAAAGGCTCCGGAACCATCGACATCTACAGCTCCAGCACAGGCGCACTCCTTTCGCTCAAGGCCAGCGCCGATGTTAACGGGCAGCCGGTAGGCGCAACCCTCAACGTTTTGGGCGCCAAGAGCGGCGACGTCTACCTAAACCTTGCCGACTTCGACAGCCTCGGCGCATACCTAGTGACCTCAGGGCTCCTCCCAATGAACACAGTCAACAGCGCTCGCACCGTCCTTAACGGCGCATGGGTGAAAGTCACCAAAGAAGAATTAGACACCTACACCGCACTCGCTGGCGACACCAACTCTTGCATCAGCACCAAACTGAACAACCTTGACTACACCAAAAAGGTTCAGGGTGAGCTCGCCAACATCCTCAGAAACAACAACTTCATTCAAGTTTCTAAAGAGCTACCAGGCGTCAATGGCGATCGAGTTTTCGAGCTCGGCATCAACGCCGACCATCTGCGCAGTTTCTTGACTGCCCTCAAGGCCAGCACCTACTACCAGGACGTCAACACCTGCGTCCCAACACTAAACATCACCGACGCCCAAATCGCTAGTGTCACCCAAGCGAAGATCGACGAGGCTCTGAAAGGTGAAACAACCACGCTCTACGCAAACTCATTCAGCCACAAACTCGACAAGATTGAGTTCAACGTCACCGACGCTGCCACAAGTCAGAGCGTAAAAGTCACCTTCAAACCTCTAGGTGACCAGTCGAGCAAGGTAGTTGTTCCAGCCAAGTCGACTACCCTGACCGAGCTGCTAACCACTCTCTCGACCCCTTCTTACTAAACCGAATACACTTGAGAAGTTGTTTGGCGCAAGCCACAACTCCAGGAGAATTCGCCTAGTGGCCTATGGCGCACGCTTGGAAAGCGTGTTGGGTGCAAGCCCTCATGGGTTCGAATCCCATATTCTCCGCAGTGAAAAGCCCCAGATTACTCTGGGGCTTTCTTCTTAGTCCCATGAGAAAATAGTGTCATGTCGATACCTCTTCACGGCCTGAGAACGGTCATCTATCCTGCTCCGAACCTCGCTGAATCGAAGGGCTATTGGATCAAGTTGCTTGGCATTGAACCTTACTTTGATGAACCCTTTTACGTCGGCTTCGAAGTCGGCGGCTACGAACTTGGACTTCTACCGGACGCCAACCCCACCTACGGTTCGACCACCTACTGGGGCGTCTCGAATGTTCAAGAAGCGATGGACGAAGCCATTGTTCTAGGTGCCGTCGAACACGCGCCAGCGACGGATGTTGGGGAAGGCATCACAACAGGCACGGTGAGATTGCCCGATGGCTCACTTGTCGGCTTCATTGACAACCCAAACTTCAAGCTGAAATAACTTAAACATGGCGTAGAAAGATGGCGTAGAAACAGATTCCTGAAATCAACTTCGAAGCCGGCGTTGGGAAGTAAGCCGGTGATACGTTCCACCTATTCTCCGCGCTCTACGAAAGTAGACGTTCACTAATGAGACAGTGAAAAAGCCCCAGAGCAATCTGGGGCTTTTGTCTTACTCATCGGCAAAGAGTGCAGATTGCAAAGCTGTGACAACTAAGTCGGCTGTGTTTCCCTCGAACTTGGAGACGTGAACGAGATTGTGCGACTCAAGCGTGGCCATGCCGTGAACCATCGACCATGCCGTGAGCGGTGCTTCGTTTCGCTTTGCTTTAGGAATGACACCTAGGGCGACTAGATCCTCAACAACCTCTTCTAGGAGGGCCCACGGCGATGGGTTATCTGGAGTTGCCGGCTGAGACTCACATAGCGCGAATGCAGCGTTGAACATGTTCGTGTGATGCTGTGCGAAAGATACGTAGCAGCGTGCCAGGGCATCAAATCTCTCAATCGCCGATTCTCGCGTAATGCCACTGGATTCAAGCTTGGACCATGCGGCGAGGCATTGCCGGGCGAGTTCTTCTCGAGCACTCTGACTGATCTCGGCTTTCAAGTGAGCCAAGTCGTTGAAGTGGCGTAAGGCGGCTGCGGGGGTGACGTTTGTGTCGCGAGCGAGTTCTCGAAGGCTGATTGCCTCGAACCCAGACCTGTCAGCCAAAACCAAACCGGCTGTAACAAGTTCCGTTTTGAGGTTTCCGTGGTGATAGCCGAGTTTGCTCATTCTTCTATGTTGACAGCGTTTACATCAATGCGCAAGAATGTAAACAGCATTTACATTTATGGAGGACTAGGGAAATGGTTGCATCGAAAGAATCAAAGTGGGCCGTTATCACCGGCGCAAGTGATGGCATCGGACGAGCGCTCGTCCACGAACTTGGTAATCAGGGCTACAACGTCTTGGCGGTAGGCAGAAGTGCAGCAAAGTTGGAGGCGCTGAAATCAGAGTACAAAGGCCTTGGAGAACTACAAGCACACACTATGGACTTCAACAAAGAAGGTTCAGGTGAAGATTTGCAGGGACTTGTCGCAGACAAAGCGGTCGAACTTTTCATCCCTGCAGCGGGATTGGGAAGTAGTGGCAACTTTGTAGATCTACCCCTGGACACAGAACTTGAAATGGTCGACGTGAACTGTCGAGCAGTAGTTGAACAAACTCAGTGGTTTGCCCAAAAGTTCGAGCGTCAGAAGCGCGGAACTTTGATTCTGTTTTCGTCACTACTAGGCACCGCCGGATCGGGAACTTCCGCAGTTTATGCAGCAACTAAAAACTTCATCCACGCTTTTGCAGAAGGTCTTCGGGTCGAGCTGAAGCCTGCTGGTGTAAAGGTTCTTACAATTTGCCCTGGACCAACCAACAGCGGATTCGCTCAGGCATCACAGATGACGTATTCCGGGGCCGACAGCGCATCGGATGTAGCAAAGGGAATCGTGAAGACCATTGGCAAAAATGGAACCATCTACCCTGCTGCGCGTGCACGCTTTCTTGGTTTCACTTTGAGCACCGTGCCTCGATCGATTCGCGTTGCAATCTTGACCAATGTGATGCGAGGGCTTCAATCGCACAAGTGACCACACAAGTGACCAAATCCTCACCGAAAGTGCAACTATCCGCTTGTTTATTGGTCAAAACCGCTATTTGTGTTGCCTAGATTACAAGTCCTCCATTCTCCGCCCAAACGAGAAATGCCCCTGACTTTCATCAGGGGCATTTTGGCTAACGAATCAAGTTCGTCCAAGCCAGACTCAGAAGGAAAAGTCCTGCTGAAAGCAGAACAAATCCCAGACCAAGACCTGTCGGAGATCTCCAACCGTGCCAGCGTTCTTGAAAATCAAAACGCTTTCGGGTCCAAGAATCTCTCAACTCAACCCAGTCAGACATCTCCTGGATTTTCTTGTCTTTCTTTTCCTCGTTCATTTCTTCACTTTCTTCTATTCGGATTTGAGT